>SLBH01000029.1 GCA_007126415.1 Spirochaetales bacterium | reverse complement strand
GGACGCAGCCCGGCGGTGCGGCTCAGGCCGAGTCTTGCATCGCCTGGAAGATCGCGCGATAGAGTTCCTCGATATGCTCGAGGTCCACGCCCGAGAACGCTACGCGTAGATAGCGGTCCTCGATCGAGATCGTGCCGATCCCCTGCTCATGCAGGAGCTTGCGCCGCAGGTTCTCGGCGCCGCCGTTCTCCATCACAAACGCCATGAAGTACCCGGAATTGAACGGCAACGCCCGGATGCCGCTTGGAAGGCTGTGTTCGTCGAGCATGCGACGCACCGCAAGGTAACGCTCGCGGAGCAGCTCGAAGGCTGCCTTCTTCTCCTCGGCGTACCCCGGGGTCTCGAGCGCCTTCAGGAGGAGACTCTGCGCCGGTCGGCTTGAGTTCGAGACCGCCGCGCGCACCGCTCCACCGAGTTTCTTCTCGATCGCCTGATACTGTTCCGCGGTTGCCCCCGCGCAGCCGAAGGTGACGAAGCCGAGGCGGAAGCCCCACACGAAGTCCTCCTTGGTGGCGCCGTCTACCTTCACCGCCAAGAGGTTGGGATGCGCGTCGGCGAGGTCGGCGAACAAGGACTGTGTGTACGTTCCGTCCTCGTAGAACAGTCCGAAGTACGCGTCGTCGCATATTACCAGTAGCCGCACGCCCTCATCGGCTATAGCGGTCAGTCGGCGAGTGATCTCGGCGGCTTCCTCGTTGGTGGGTGAGTAGCCGGTGGGGTTGTTCGGGAAGTTGAGTACCACCGCAGCTTTTGGGGTTCCCTCGGCGGTGCGGTGCTCTTTTGCGGATTCTCGCACTGCGGTCTCCATGGCGTCGAGGTTGAATCCATTGCCCTGGAAAAACGTGAAACGCTTTAAGCTCGACTGTTTACGACCCTCGAAGATCAATCGGTAGTTGCCCCAGAACATATCGGGAACCACGAGCTCATCGCCGGTATCGAAAAACAGGTCCGAGAGAATCGAAATCCCGGCAGTAAGCCCCGGTACCACCAACGGCTGAGATACGGGCTTGTCCTTGAGCTTAGGGTTTTTTGTGATCATCTCCAGCTGCCAGCGGTTGCGAAGCTTGGGGTCCCCCGGTGTAGGGGCGTACGAAAACAGCTCACCGGCCGAAAGACCCGAGAAATGCGAGGCGATCTCCTCGAGGTGTAGCGGCTCGCCGTTCTTGACCGCAAGTCCGACAGTAGCGTCGAACTTGTGCGCGTGCTGTTTGGCCTCGGCGGCTTGAGTGATAATGCCCTTCGGAAAGTAAAACCGGCGGCCGTACGGCGCGAGTAGCTCGTACATCGCGCTACCGGCGAGCGTCTCATTCAACTCTTTTGCTAACGGGTTCATAACTGCGCTCCTTTGTCTCTAATTGCGTTCATCACGAATCGCGTTCATCACTGAATAACTGTTGTGGAAACTCCACGAACTTTTCGCAGCCGTCTTCAGTTATCAAAACCGGCTCGCTGCACTCAAAGCCGTAGCGCTCGAGCCAGATTCCGGGCATGAAGTGCAGCGTCATGCCGGGCTCAAGTACCGTAGTGTCCCCGGGGCGTAGGCTGATGGTGCGCTCGCCCCAGTCCGGCACGTAGCTGAGACCGAACGAGTAGCCGACGCGCGAGGGCTTCTCAACGCCGGTTCCTCGTAGGCAGTCTCGCCATGTCGCCTCAACGTCTTCGGCGGTCACGCCGGGCCGAACAAACTCTAGCGTGCGCTGCAGCCCGGAGACCACGGTATCGGCGGTGCGTTTGAGGTCGTCGGGCGGGTCCCCAAGATACACCGTTCGAGACAACGGTACGTGATACCGCCGCCGGACACCGCACAACTCCAACAACACCACGTCGTTCGCTTGGTAACGGCGGTCCGGGTTGAAGGTAAGATGAGCGGTTGAGGTGCGCTCCGCGCTCGGCATGATCGGAAAGATCGCCGGCGACTCGCCCCCGAACTGCTCGGTGCCGGCTATCTGAGCGGCCACAACCTCGGCGCAGGCGTCCTTCTCGGCGGAGCCCACCTCGATCGCGTCTATCGCGGTCTGCATTACGCGTTCGCAGATGCGCGCAGCCTGCCGCATGTACGCGATCTCGATCGGACTCTTCACGGTCTTGACCCAGTTCACAAGCGCGGTGGCGTCGATGATCACGGTGTTCGGCAGGCACCGGTGCAACTCGCGCAGCATACGCGCCGAAAAATAGAAGTTGTCCAACTCAACCCCGAGCGGGCGCTCAGCGACGCCGAGCTCTGCGAGTAGCTCCGAGACGTACACCATCGTGTGCGTGTGGGTGGCCTGCACGTAGGTATCGGGATACCCGTACACGCACTCGTCCGGCATGAAGGTGGTGATGCGTGCGCCGTTGGCGTCTTGCTCGCGGCCGAACCAGATTGGGTCGTCTTGTTCGCGGATCACGATCACCCCCTGGTGTACGTAAAACGACCAACCGTCGTAGCCGGTGAGGTAGTTCATGTTGGCCGGGTCCACCGTGAGCAGCACCTCGATGCCGGCCTCATCCATGCGCTCTTTCACTCGGCCGAGCCGGCGGCGGTACTCCTGTGTCTCGAACGCGGGGTTCTTGTGCAGCATCCTCGTTGCTCCGAGCGTAATTTTTCATCGACTGTGAACGAGAAGTATAAGGGGGCATCCCAGATTTTGGCAATTGCTAGTACACTCGCAGGTATGAGCGAGTACAGCACCCATATTACCGCGATTCGGCCGCTCACGCCGGAACTAGAAAAGCGCGTTGAGCGCAACCCCTTGCTGCATATCGATACCTTCGTGATTCCCTCGCCGTACGTGAAAGACAGCGCAATCGAGAAAGACTACGAGCACAGCTTTGTGTGGGTGGAAGAAGGCGAGATTCTCGGGTTCGTGCTGGTGTACTCCGACGAAGAGAAGCAGAACTACCACATCTATAAGCTCGTCACCAGCCCGTTTGGGCGCGGACGCGGCATCGGCACTTTGTTCATCGAGCATCTTGCGCAGAGCATCCCGCCGGAGGCGATGCTGTACCTGTACGTCTGGGAGAAGCAAGCCGACACGCTGGAGTTCTTTCAGCGCAAGGGATTCCGGGTCGGTAAGACCACAGTCTACCGCAACCTCATCTACTACCACATGTTTGCGCGCGGGCGCGAGATCAAGATAGAGGCCGAGTCCCCATCGCCGTCGCGTGAGCTCTTCACCGAAGAGATTGGACGAACGCGTCACGACGCCAAGAAGACGATCCGGCTTCTCGCGCACATGGTCGAGATGCTCTCGATCGACAACTGCGGCAAGATCATCGAGGACATCAATCGTGAGACCACTACGCTGGT
>SLBH01000058.1 GCA_007126415.1 Spirochaetales bacterium | reverse complement strand
TCGGAACAAGTGCTGCAACGTGAGCGCCGCATCGCGTTGATCGAGACGCTCAACAAGTCGTTGGTGTATTTCACTACGCACCTACGCGCGCCGGTTAAGGAAGTGCTTGAGTCTGCGGCACGGCTTGACCCGCACGACGTGGAGGCGGTACAGTCCTTTGTGAAACAGGTGAAAAACGAGTCCGAGACTACGCTGGCTGCGCTCGACGGACTCGAGGAAGAGATCCAAGATCTTCTCGCCAAGGGACATCAACTGAAGTCTCAAGAGCTTACGCTCGAGCTGCTTGAAGAAAAGTATCAGAAGCACTTTGAGCAATACCGGCACAGTGCAACCTAACACGCGGAAGCAAGATGGCACGTGACAGCGACTTTCGAACGATCCCCCGCACCGCTACCCGGTTGAGCGCGGCCACCGTGTTCAAGGGCAAAATGAAGTTTACAGACTCGGTAAGTATTCGAGGGCGGTTCGAAGGTGAGATCCGTTCAACCGGTTTTCTCTACGTCGAGGAAGGTGCCGAGGTACAGGCCGACGTATTTGCCGAGACCGTGATTATCGCCGGAGTGGTACGCGGGAGCGTACTCGCAACCGACCGCCTCGAGATGCTGCCGAGCGGTAGAATTTATGGCGACGTGAAGGCGGGTAAGCTGCGTATCGCCGACGGTGTGGTGTTTGAAGGCAAGTGCCGCATGCTCCGAAATGCCGCGTCGGTCGATATATTCGCGGCACCGGTAGAGCAACTGAAGGAAACCACACCTGGGGCGGTCTCGCAGTAGCCGTGGCGGCGCAGCAAACAACCGTGGTTTACGGTTACGCCTCCCGACGGCGGCGTAGCTTGACAGGGGCACGCGGGCGCTCTATAGTATAAATTGCGCACCGCAAAGGAAATCCCGACTATAAATAACGCATTTCAACGTTAGCTCAACTATTCACATGACAATAGCACCGGCTGCCGAAGATTGTATTCTCAGATGTGTTCTCATGATAAACAACTTAGACTGGAGTTTTGCATGGCTACGACACCCAACGACCACGAAAATGAGCTGAGTACCGACAGCGAATCAGCACCCGACAACGGCGAGAAGGGAAACGGCGCGTCGGGCGAGGGCGGTGAGCGCAAGACCGGCCGTAAGAAGAAAGTACGGGTGGCGTTGATCAAGGACTCGGACTCCAACGATCGCGACAAATCCGATAAGAACGACCGAAACGATAAGAACGACAAGTCCGATAAGCCCGAAAACTCCGCGGAAGAGAACGGAAAAACCGAGGCTGCGCCCGCGGCGGTAGACGCGGCCAACGGACCGCAGAAAGACCCACGCGGAAAGAACGCCCCGGGCAAAAAGCGCCATAACACCACCGATTTCCAGGCGATGCGTACCGGGGAGTCCGATCCGGAGAAGCTGGCTGAGAGCAAAACGCTGAGCATCAACGACCTCACGAAGCTCAATATGAAGGAGCTGCGTAGCGTCGCGTCGCGCATGGGAATATCGCAGGACAACCTGCTCTCGCTGAAGAAGCAAGAGGTTATCTTCGCGATTCTTAAGGCGCACACCGAAAAAAACGGCACCATTTACGCATACGGCTCACTCGAGATTCTGCCCGACGGCTATGGTTTTCTGCGCTCGCCGCAGAACAGCTATCTGCCCGGCCCGGACGACATCTACATCTCGCCGTCACAGATTCGTCTCTTTAACCTGAAAACCGGCGATACGGTTTACGGACAGATAAGGCCTCCCAAGGAGGGCGAACGCTTTTTTGCGATGCTGCGGGTTGAGAGCGTAAACTTCGATAATCCAAGCGTGGCGCAGACACGCATCCCGTTCGACAATCTCACCCCGCTCTATCCGGACGAGCGGCTCAATATGGAAACGCGTTTGGGAGATCCCTCGACGCGCATGATTAATCTATTCTGCCCAATCGGGAAGGGGCAGCGCGGGTTGATCGTGTCGCCGCCGCGCACCGGTAAAACGGTGTTGCTCCAGAAGATTGCGAACGCAATTACCGAGAACCAACCCGAGGTGTTCTTGATCGTGCTGCTGATCGATGAACGACCGGAAGAGGTCACCGATATGCAGCGCAACGTACAGGCCGAGGTCATCTCTTCGACCTTCGATGAGCAAGCAACCCGCCACGTGCAGGTAGCCGAGATGGTGCTCGAGAAAGCCCGGCGCATGGTAGAGCACAAAAAAGACGTCGTGATCCTGCTCGACTCGATCACGCGGCTCGCGCGTGCGTATAACCAAACCGTTCCCACCTCCGGCAAGATCCTCTCCGGCGGTGTCGATTCCAACGCGTTGCACAAACCCAAGCGGTTTTTCGGTGCGGCGCGTAACATCGAGGACGGCGGCAGCCTCACCGTTGTTGCCACCGCGCTGGTTGAGACCGGCAGTCGCATGGACGAGGTGATCTTCGAAGAGTTCAAGGGAACCGGTAACATGGAGATCATCCTCGACCGCAAGCTCGCCGATCGTCGTCTCTATCCCGCCATCAACATCAAGCGCTCGGGAACTCGGCGCGAAGATTTGCTGTTGACCGATGAAGAGCTACAGAAGATGTGGATCCTGCGCAAGGTGATCAACCCCATGGACGACGTCGAGATCGTAGAGCTGTTAGTTGACAGGATGGGTAAAACGAAGAATAATGAGGCGTTCCTGCGCTCGATGAACACCTCGGGCGTTGGGGATTAACGCGGGCCGGCACGGCGCGGCGCGCTACTCAGCATACAACCACAACGTGAGTATACCAGAGGCACTGATCAGGAGCATCGTATGAAGAAAGACATTCACCCGAACTATCGTCCGGTCGTATTTAAAGACACCGCCTCCGGAACCTTGTTTCTTTCGCGTTCCACGGTCCAGACCAAAGAGACCATCGAGTACGAAGGGCAGGAGTATCCGCTGTTCCAGGTCGAGATCTCGAGCGCTTCGCACCCGTTTTACACCGGTAAGCAGCAGCTCGTAGATACCGCCGGCCGCGTCGAGCGTTTCAAGCGCAAGTACAACATCAAGAACTAAAGCGCTCAGTAGACCGGGAGTAACTCACAACCCGGAAACCCGTAACTCTACCCCGCAACAAAACCGCGCAGACGTGTCTCGGAGCGTGTTCAACGCACGCGAGGTGGCTCCTGCGACCGCGCCTCGCGCGAGCGGTGCTCGCTATGCAGCGGCAGCGCCAGGCCGATCACCACCAACGCGAGGAATGCCTGCGGCAGGTAGTCCCCAAAGCGCGTGTAGATCGTAAGCTCCTCCGGACGGAACACCGGAACCTCGGTTCGCAAGTAGCTCTCGGTGAACATCG
>SLBH01000194.1 GCA_007126415.1 Spirochaetales bacterium | reverse complement strand
GTCGACCGGCTCTGCTCGCTTGGAATCGAACCGATGGTTACCCTCTACCACTGGGATCTTCCGCAGGCGCTGGAGGAGGTCGGTGGCTGGAGCAGCAGATCGATTCTGGGCCCCTTTACTGAGTACGTCGCCGCCGTTGCAAGGCGACTCGGGGATCGTGTCACCAGATGGGTCACCATCAACGAGACTTTGTCGGTTGTTGGGGCAGGTTATCTTGCCGGTGTTCATGCGCCCGGAGTCCGCAACCCGGTGCGGGCCGCGAGAGCGCTGCACAACCTGCTTTTGGCCCACGGAGTTGCGGTGAGGACGCTGCGGGAGCTGGCGCCGGGTGGGAAGATCGGCATTGCAAACGCCTTTACGCCGATCTATCCGATGCGCCTCGAGGACACGCGCGTTGCGCACTGGATGAGTCACTCGCTCAACCGGTTGTGTATGGATCCGATTATGTTCGGACACTACCCAGTTGGACTGTCGTCACTACTTCGCTTGTTGAACCGGTCGATCCGACCCGGCGATTTCGAAACGATGTCGGTGCCCGTCGATTTTGTCGGTGTGAACCACTACTCGCGCTTCATCGCACAACGCAGGCTTTTCCCCTATTTCGGATTCCGGCTCATGCGGCCCGCCCACGAGAGTTCGCTGTTCACGGACCTCGACTGGGAAGTCTACCCCGACGGCTTCTATGATATTCTGACATGGATCAGCCGAACCTACGATAATCCCCCGATAATCATCACTGAAAACGGTGCCGCGTTCGCGGACCCGCACAGCGATACTCTTGTGCGAGATGATAACCGAGTCCACTATCTCAAGGGCTATCTAACGGCGTTGCGCCGCGCAATGGACGGGGGCGCTCAGGTGCAGGGGTACTTTGTCTGGAGTCTGCTCGACAATTTCGAGTGGGCGTATGGACTGTCCAAGCGTTTCGGCCTCTACTACGTGGACTACCCGACGCAGCGCCGCGTTCCCAAGAAGAGTGCCCTATGGTTTCGGGAGCTATGTCGAACCGGCGGGTTTTCCGTCTAACCGACGTTTTGATGATCAGGCTTCGAACAACGCGAGGATTTTTTCGTTGAGCTCGTGGATCTGTTTCTTGGCCTTTGTGACGAGTTCGGGCTCATTCCCATGCGCAATCGGATACAGATTGCGTTTTCTGAACTTTCTCACCGCCCTATCAAGCCTATTGATCTTGCGTTCCAGACTGCGCAGATGGCTTTCATCCGCCTTCTTGAAGTCACCAAACTTGTACTCGAAGGTATCATCCGAAATCTCACCATAACGCATCCGGTGCGCGGTAACCTGAACGACCTTCTTCATATAGTCCAGCCGTCCTTCCTTTCGATATCTGCGAACGCTCACCAGCAAGTGCACCTTCTCCAGAAACACCAGCGGCGCGTGTTTCGCAGCCTTTTTCACAAAGTCATGGTCTTCGGCGATCGTAAGATTCTCGTCAAAACCGCCCACCGCGTCGAACACCCGGCGTGACACCATAATACAGAACCCGGGTGCGTGCGGGTCGTGTTCCAAATTGATCTTCACAAAGAAGTTCGCCAGGGTGTGCATGAAGCGGTCGAGCGTTAGGTTGGATAATGGAAAAGTCTCACAGGTAGCCAGTTCCGCCTTTCGCGCTCGCATCTCCTTCAGCGCATTCTTGAAAAAACTCATGGCGATCTTGACGTCGGAGTCGAAGAAGAAGACGTATTCACCCTTTGCGGCCGCCGCTCCATGATTCCGTCCCTCGGCGGGTCGCCCGCCGGCGACCACGCGCGCGCCGTACGAACGCGCGATCTCCCGTGTCCCGTCGTCGGAGTTGTTGTCCGCGACGATTACTTCGAAGTTGCGGAAGGTCTGCACCTTAAGGCATTCCAACAGCTTGGAAATATACTCGGCCTCGTTGTAGGCGGGAATCACTACACTGATCGTTGGCGTTGCCATGGGTAAAATATACGCAGCCGGTCAAGGATAGTCCAATGTGTTTGTTCTGGTAACGTGAACTTCGGAAGCGAAAGCTTAACGCAAGAAAACGTCCGCGGCCGCTACGTGCAACACCTCCGCCGCCTTCTCCGCCGACACCACCGCCGACACCACTGGTGACGGTTGGGCTTGTCACGGGCGCGCGTTGACGGCCTTGCATCCGATGGTGCATTCGATGTTGCCGGATCGCGAGATATTCGGTACGGTTTGAAGAACAAGGAGTATCCATGTGTATCTGGAAGAAGCGATGACCTTTCCAGTAACCGATCCGGTTCTTCAGTTTACCGTGCTCATCACTGTCTCTCTGATCGTGCAGCTGACGGTGGAGCGGCTCCACCTTCCGGGTCTCATTGGGCTGCTGCTCATCGGGATGCTGCTCGGGCCCGGCGGGGCGAATGCGCTTCCTCGCGAACCCATGCTCGACTTATTGGGTTCAATCGGACTGGTCTACGTGATGTTCATGGCGGGGACGGAGATCGACTTTTCCACGCTGAAAACCCGCCCTCGCGAGACGGTGCTGTTCGGGCTCGGTTCGTTTCTCTTCTCGCTGATCCCCGCAATGGGTGCGGCCTTGCTGATGGGCTGGGGCTGGGCCGGGGCCCTGCTGCTTGGGACCGTGATCAGTTCGCACACGCTGCTCGCCTACCCGGTTGTTGCAAAGCTCGGCCTGGTCCGGCGTCGCTCCGTGGTGGCAGCGATCGGCGGCACACTGATTACCGACACACTCGCACTGGTACTGCTGGCCGTCGTCATTCAGGTTCGTACGGCCGGAGTTGCAGCGCATCCGCTGCAATCGCTCATTCCGCTTGGGCTGCTGGTGGTTGTGGTTGGCGCGTCGCCGGCAGTGATCCCGAGACTGAGCCGCTGGATGATGTCGCGCGATATATCTCAGGCGCAGAAGGCGCTCTACGTTTTGGTAGTTCTGCTCGTCCTCGCGTCAATCACCGAGTTAATCGGTACCGAGAAGATCCTAGGTGCGTTTCTCGCGGGCCTCTGCCTGAACCCGATGATGGCGCGTCGCGAGGTCCTTCGTGAACACGTGAAGTTTGTTGGACGGATGCTCTTCATCCCGTTCTTCTTTGTTTCAACCGGAGCCCTGCTCGAGATCTCGGTGTTCACCGAATCGCTTCGCGTATGGATAATCGCCGCGATGCTCTTGAGCATGGTCGTGGTGGGGAAGGCGTCCGCGACATGGGTGGTGGGGGCCCGGTTTCAGTACCCGTGGCGCGACCGGCTGCTGCTCTTCAGTTTGACAATTCCGCAGGCTGCGGCAACCCTCGCGGTAACCATCACGGCGAGGGACGCCGGCGTCTTTGACGACATCGTGGTGGATGCTGTTATCGTGCTGATTTTCATCACCTGTCTGGTCGGCCCGCTGCTCACCCAGCGCGTGGGTCTTCACTTGTCCCGACACGACTCGATCGACGGCTGAGCCTTCGGGGAACGCCCACTGGAAACTCAACGAAGGCTTCGTTTCCTTCCGACTCTGGTACTCCAAGGTGTTTGGCACGCTCATCCCGATTTTGGCTGTGTGCCTGCTTAGAAGTGGTTGCCCACCGATACGTAGAAGCGAAACTCCGGGCCATCCCTCAGTGCCGCGTCGGCCTGCACCGCTCCAATGGGTGTGCGCACGCCAAGCCCTAGTCCGGTTCCCCAGAGTAGATCAAGGTTATCGGTCTCTGCGGTGTATAGGTCGTTGAGAAAATCGCGCCCGTCTCCGAGACTTCGAGCCGCCGCGTTTACTCGGAGGCTAATGTAGACCCGCTCTCGTGCCGGGTCGGGGAGACTCGGTACCTGGAGTCGGTACTCCAGGCCGGTTAAGACGAGGTGGAACGCGCGGCGCTCAAAACGGTCGTACCCAAAAAGATCCTCGCGCCCACCGAGCCACGGTGAGTCCCAGATCGGGGGTCGAGTGTCGAAGGAGCTCTCGCCGCGCAGGTGAATCGACACCACGTTACGGTCGGTAAGTGGAAAGAAGCGACGATAGTTAACACCGGCACGCCGGTACTCGAGCCGACTCCCAAAGTAGGCTGCATAGTCGCTGAGTCGTAATGTGTAGTAGGCCCCTCTGTTTGGGAAAGGGAAACGGTCTAGTGAGTCGAACTCAAATGCACCGGTAACGCCCGCCACACGCCCCTTGAAGGACGGTACGGTCACGTCATTGTTATAGCGCGGCCGTGAATCCACTCCGGCAATGCTGTACGCCAGATACGCGTTTGCGTAACCCAGCAGAGTCAGCCCGGCCCGCATTTCCGCGGAAACCGCTCGTGTCCGGTACTGTTCGTTTGGGTCGCCGGTTTCATGCAGTGATGTGAGAAGGTTATCGAAGCGAGTCACGGCGTGCAGGTAATAGGGGTCAATAATCGGCTGTTGGTACTCAAGCCGGGTGCGTTGGCTCCGGCCAAGTTCCTGGGTAAGCGACAGTTGCGAGCCGGGAGCGGTGAGTCCTGTTGCCGCCGTATTGATAGCAACAACGAACTGTTCTTCATCGATATCGGTGAAGTGTGACTCGTACGCGAAGCCGAGTCGAATCAGGTAGTCTGATTCGCGTCTTGGCTCAAGCATGATGACAAGCTCAGCCTCGGACTCATCCTCACGTTTGAGCTCGTAACGTACCGAACGATAACCCGTCTCGTCGGTTAGTTCCGTCACTTGCGAATGAAGTTCTTCAAGCTGAATTGGCCTGCCTACCTGGAGATCCAGGGAGGCCCGAATGCGCTGAGCATCTTGGGGCAGGGCCCCGACAATACGGACACCGCTAAGGACAACTTCCCGCAGCCGTTCACGTTCCACAGGCGGTTGCGTTCCTCGAAGCGCAATGATCTGTGTCGTCAAGTGTTCAAGCTCCTCCCGATGAAGCTCAGCAGCCGCGCGCCCGCGTTCAATGAGCTCGGGGGAGCTCCCGAAACTTGCGGCGTTATAGTCTTGGAGGTCGGGAGTAATTATGATGTCGGCCAGTTCGTATTTGTCTTCTTTGTTACGGTCAATGAGGAGAGACAGTGTCTGTGCCATAACGTCCGAGACGCCACGGAGCTCCTTTCCGGGGCGTAGATCGGGCTCAATATCTACCGCAATGATTATGTCGGCGCCCAGGCTTTTGGCAACATCGGTCGGTAGGTTGTTAACAATTCCACCGTCGACGAGCACCCTGTCATCCAGTTCTATGGGTTCAAACACACCCGGCACTGCCATTGAGGCTCGCATAGCCGCAGCGAGCGACCCCGAACCTAACACCACCTCCTCCCCGGTGCCGATGTCCGCCGCTACGGCCCGAAAGCGACGGGGCAAGGCGTCGAAGTCGTCTTCATCGGCGTACTCAACGGTCAATAGTGCCAGGAGATTCAAAATGCGTTGTCCACCGACAAATCCGGGTGACAGCATGAGGCCGCCGTCGTGTTGAAACTCTATGCGCGCCACATAGGCACGTGAGTCGGCCTTTTCTTGAAAACTAAGGCGGCCGCGAGGCGGCGCCTCCACAAACATTCCGACCCAGTCGATCCCGCCGACAACCGCGGCCATGTCTTGCGCACTATAACCGGTAGCGTACAGCCCAGCGGCAATTGCTCCCATGCTTGTGCCCACCACAATATCTATTGGAAGGTTTAGCTCTTCAATGAGTTCAATCACCCCAATATGGGCAAACCCAAGGGCCCCGCCCCCGGACAACACGAGTGCGACCTGAGGTTCAAAGCCGCTGAACTCTAGTGGTATCTCGCTTCGGCTTGAAGGCTCCTCGGCGGAGAGATGAACCGGAGTCACGAACACGATCAGCCCCACAAGTAGAACAACCGCCCGTGTGTGGGCCGCTGGTTGTGAGTGGTCTTCACGCGTTCGCCCATGGGGATGCATTGTCGGCATAGCTCTCTTAAGTATATCGCAAGAACGCGCGGTCGTGCGTATTCTTAGGCAAGGCCCCGTCGTAGCGACAATTCGCCGCTTCGATGCGATACTGTCATGGACATGCAGAACGGGAACTCCGATAGCCGGCAGGGGGAACAGGAGGCGCGCCCAGAAGAAACGGTCTCGGTGGATCTCCACTGTCACTCGGACGCGAGCGACGGGTCCTACGCTCCGCAGCTTGTCGCCGATCTAATGGCGCGTGAAGGCATTAAGTACGGGGCCCTGACCGACCATCATACCACCGCAGGCTTGCCGCGGTTCCATGAAGCCGCCGAACGCCAAGGGATCTCCGATATCACCGGAGCCGAAATCCACGCCGAGTTCGGTGAGCTGGAGATACACCTGCTTGCCTACGGGTTTGACCCCGAGAATGGGGTCATCCGCTACGCCTTCGAGGACGTCCTCGGCATTCGGGAAGTCATCGACCGCATTCATGAAGCCGGAGGCGTGGCGATACTGGCCCACCCCCTCGAGTACGGCTGGAGCGAGGAGAGCTTCGAGCGCAACCTCGAGCACCTCGTACAGGCCGGGCTCGACGGTATCGAAGCGTTCTACAGCCCCTATCCACCGGCCGAGCAGGAGCGGTTGGCGGCAATTGCCGATCGCTACGCGATCGTCACGACTGCCGGCAGCGACTTTCATGGCACCCAAAACGGCTCCCCACGTCCCGGTTCTTATATGCCGGTCCGGCGGTGGAAGCGTTTTCGCGAGGCGCTTGGTTCGCATGCCCGAAACGGACTCCCGGCTTCAAGCACCCCCTCGGCGGGGAACGTCGATCCGAGGACAAGGCTCAGCACCGTCGATTGGCGCCGGCTTGCCCTGCGTGTTTTCGTACCGGCGATGCTTGTGATCGGATTCTTTGTCACTCTCCTTTTCGCGGTTCTCATACCCAACGTGGAAGAGCTGCTTCTTGACCAACGCCGTCTCATGACCTCCGAGCAAACCAACACCGCCTGGAGCATTCTTTCCGATTATCACCGCGAGGTAGACGAAGGGAGTATGGAGCTCGAGGAGGCGCAGAACGCTGCAGCCGAGCGTATCCGACGCCTGCGTTACGGACCGGAGCGGAAAGACTACTTCTGGATACAGGACATGGAACCTCGTATGGTCATGCACCCCTACCGTGAGGACCTGGAAGGGCAGGATCTCAGCGGGATTCGCGACCCCGACGGGGTGCGGCTGTTCGTTGAGTTCGTTGAAACGGTGCGCGCAGACGACACGGGTTTTGTGCGTTACGTCTGGCAGTGGCAGGACGACCCCGACCGCATGGAGCCGAAAGAGTCCTACGTACGCCGCTTCGAGCCGTGGGGCTGGATCATAGGCACCGGTCTCTACGTGGAGGATGTCGAAGAGAGTATCGATGCGATGACCCGCCGGATGGTCGACATTTCGTTCATCGTTATCGTGCTCTCGGCGGTACTGCTTGGAATAATCGCTTATCAGAGCCTCCGGGGCGAGCGCCGTCGGAGCGCGGCCGAACGCGAGTTGCGTTTATCACACGAACGCTACCGCGCCCTGGTGGAGTCCTCGGCAAGCGGAACTCTGCTTCTTATCGACGGGCGCTGCACGTACGCGAACGGCACCGTACTCGATATGCTGGGCTACACGGCGACCGAGCTCGCATTCTTGGATCTCCACGACATCATTGGCGCTCAACAAAGCCGCGACTCGCGCGAACATCTCGAGAGGATTGCCGCCGGACAAGAAGCCCCGGCGCCGTTTGATGCCAGGCTCAAGTGTAAGAACGGTCGGGACCTGCCTATTCTCCTGTCGGCCAATCCCGTCTTCTACTCCGGGCGGCAGGGAGTATTGTTGAGCATTCAGGATCTCACCCGGCATCGGGCGAATCAGGGGGAGGTCGAGCGAGAGCGGCTGATTTCACAGCTCCAGACTTCGCTGCTGTTTCTCACCGAACCGGTACGCGACTCGATGAGCTCGCCGGTATCCTGCTCGCTCGACACTCCGGTCGCCGAGGCAATACGAGTCATGAATCGACAGGAGGTGGATGCGCTCACAGTGGTGGGACCCGAACATCAACTAATCGGTATCGTCACCGACCACGATATCCGGGCACGCCTCGTCGGCGCCGGACTCGACACCCGTACGCCGGTATCACAAATCATGACGGCACCGGTGGTGACCGTCGACGAGAGCGCACCGGTTTTCGAAGCGGTAATGCGAGAGCATGAGCATGGAGTCGGCCATTTGGCCGTGCTCGACGGCAACGGCGATCTGGTCGGAATGACCCGCAGCAGCCGGATGCTACGCCCCGATCAGTATTCGCCGGTTGTACTTACCCGCCAGGCCGATTCCGCCGAAACGATCGACGATCTGGCCGCGTGCCACGAACGCCTTCCGTCGCTCATCGGCTCGCTGGTGGACAACGGAGCACTTCCGCAAAACATCTGCCAGGTAACTACTTCGCTCTCCGACACCATCGCGAAACGCATCGTCGACCTGACGATAGAAGAACTAGGCCCACCGCCGGCCCGATTTGCCTTCATTGCGCTCGGTAGCGAAGCGCGAAAGGAGCAAACGCTGGCGACCGACCAGGACAACGCGCTTATATATGAGGACCAATCCGAACAAGACGAAGAGGCGCGGCGGTACTTCTCGCGTTTTGGGGAGCTGGTGTGTGACCGGCTCAACCAGGCCGGATACCGCTACTGTGAAGGCGAAAACATGGCCCGCAATCCCCGCTGGAATCAGCCGCTGTGCCGCTGGAAACAGTATTTCCACGACTGGATTCGCGAACCCGATGAACAGGCTCTTGCCCGGTGTAACGTGTTTTTCGACTGTCGCTGTATCTACGGAGATCAGACGCTCCTGGACGAATTGTGGGAGGAGATCGGGGTGGCTCAAGAGGCCCACCCGGGCTTTCTCTCACACATGGCGCTCAATACCCTTAATTACCGACCGCCGGTGGGACTGTTCGGAAAGATCGTCACGAGACACGCAGGTGAAGCCCGCCATACCTTCAGTGTCAAAGAAGCGATGCTGCCGGTCTCCAACTTCGCCCGGCTGTACGCACTACGGCATCATCTCGAAGAGACGAACACGTTCGAGCGACTCGAACAGTTGCACAGCGACGGGATACTTCCGGACGACGGCTATCGGGCCATCTCGCAGACGTACGGTTACCTGATGCAGCTGCGGTTCCGCCGACAGGTGGACCGGCTCAAAGCGGGACTTCCGGCCGACAACTCACTAGACCTCGGGAGTCTGACCGAGATCGAGGCGGCGACGCTCAAAAACACCTTCTCCCAGATAAGCCTGATCCAGAAGAAGGTGGGCTATGATTTCCGCGTCAGTATCTAGCAACCCGGCGCCGCCGCTAACTTGCCGGCGCCGCCTGTTGCGGCTTCTCCTTCTGCGTCGCCAGCGATACCACGATGATCGTTATAAAGCTCAGCGGAATCGAGATGATCCCGGGCTGGTCCAGCGGCATGGGAGCCTGAGCCGGATCCAGACCGTAGATGCCCCACATATCCGGGCCGATGAGAATCAGTCCTACCGAGGACACCAGTCCCACAAGGATCGAGGCGATAATGCCGGCTGCCGTCGTTCGTTTCCAGAACAACATGAACAGCAGCGACGGCAGATTAGCCGAGGCGGCAACCGCGAAGGCCCACCCGACGAGGTACGACACGTTCACTCCCCGGAACGCAATCCCGAGGCCGATCCCGATTACGCCTACGACCACTGCAACGATCCGACCTGCGAACACCTTTGTCTTGTCGGGGATCTCACGGCGGACAAGATTGACCATCAGATCATGTGCTACCGTACCCGAGGCGGCCATGATAAGGCCCGAAGTTGTTGCGAGAACCGTCGTAAAGGCGATCCCCGATACCACGGCAAACAGCGGCTCATTGAAACTGCGCGCCAAGAGCGGAGCGCTCATGTTGTCGGTGAGCGGATTGTTCGCGCCTCCAACCAGCGCCCCGACGCCGAGATACATCGTCAGTACATAGAACAGCCCGATCCCGGCAATCGCGACGATGGTCGACTTCCGTGCCGCCGCAGCGCTAGGCACCGTGTAGTAGCGGATGAGAATATGCGGCAACGCAGAGGTACCGAGGAAGAGCGCAAGCATAAGAGAGATGAAGTTGAGCCGATTGAGTCGCGTTGTTATTTCCGGTTCTCCCTCCCGAGCGATCACCGGAAAGCGCATTCCCGGCCGCATATACTCATCCCCCGCGACAGGTTTTTCGTAGTACACCGATACTTCTGTTCCCCCGTCGATGCGAAAGCCCGCCGCGCGCGCGAGTTGAATGCTCGTATTCTCATCAGACAGTACCGATAGCAGTCCGATAGGACCAACGGCCCCGGTGGCCCCCTCACCGTCGGGCAGATCGGAAACTCGCCCCATCTGGCGAAGCTGAGTCTGCGCGCCGAGGCCGAACTCCACCCCGTTCACCAGCTGCGTGCCGTCGGGTTTCGTCGTTATGCTCTGAGCCTCCCGAAGCTCGGCCTCGGTCCCCGTGGGGAGAAATCGGGGGTTTTGTTCAAGCCGCCACCAGTCTTCGATCCGGACAAAGGGCGCCCCGTCGACCTCCTCCACCCGGTTCGCGTCGAATTTTACGGTACGGCCCTTTACGCGCGCGGTATACTCACCTGCTGCTGCCGGCTCGGCGGGAATGAGCCGCGAGAGCTGATAGAGCCTAAGAACCGGTTCGCCCGTATACTCGTCGTACTCAACATGGGTAGTGAGAATCTCCGGGGCTCGGAGCGGCGTTTGGGCCAGTGACTCGCGGTGGATTCCGCCTTCCTCACCCACCGAAAGCGCCATGTGCTCAAACCGATAACTCTCCAGTCCCCTTGGCCCCTCCTCGCGGGGCAGATCCGTCGTGTCGACACCGCGCACCAAAACCGCGATTGTGAGCACCGAGGCAAAGGTCAGCAGCAGCCCTCCGTTGAAGAACTGTACGTAGGTGGTCGAGGTCATGCCGCCGCCGGCTACGAGGAATATGACCACCGCGCCTACGATGATCACGCCTATGTAGTGCGGGATACCGAGTAACGGCTCGACGAGCACACCCGCACCGACCATTTGCGGCACCAGGTATACCAGCGAAACGACCAGAACGCTCAGGCCTGCAGCCAGCTGAATCCCGGGACGGTTATAGTTTTTGTTTAGCGCGTCGGAGAATGTGAAGGTCCCCATGCGCTTCATCGGCTCGGCGATCACGAACAGCGCCACGATCCAACCGGCGAGAAACCCAATGGAGTAGAGGAACCCGTCGTACCCGAAGAACGCGATCAGGCCCGCGATTCCCAGAAAGCTCGCCACGGAAAGATAACCGCCGGCGAAGGCTATGCCGTTCACACCCCAGTGGATGGAGCTATTGGCCGCATAGTAGCCTCCCGAGGTAGCGGTCTTGCCCCGACCGGCGCGAGACGAGACGATCAGTACCAGAACAACGAATACGATAAAAACGATGAGCGCCATCTACCCCTCCTCCCGTTCGGTCGGCGGAACCCCGCAGAGCCAGTTGTACAGCAACGCGAGAACAACCGCCAGAATGATGAGTCCCAGCCCATAGGTGAGGGCGAGATTTAACCCGAACAATCCGGATTTCTGTATAATTGGAGGGAAAAACACGTTCAGGACCACAAAACCGGCGTACACGGCCGCATACAGCAACGTCAGACGTACACCCAGACGCACCTTACGGCGCTCGTACGCCTCAAACGCACTCGGTCTATCTTCTGCCATAGGAGACCTCCCGACGTTTTTCGGTGCAGATAATTAATAGTAGACCGTAATGAGAACCTGTCAAGAATAAGTTTCCCGAAGGCGAATGCCCGGCCAGGCAAACATGAGACGGTACGCGTCGTCCGCATCGCCGCCCTCGGCTATTGCCGTTGTGTATAGCTCGGTTCTTCTGGCTCTCGGGATTATTGTGGCCCTTGAGCGAACCCCTGATGGTGTTGCCCGCGTCGAAGGGTTGTGGGGAGGCCGCTTGTGTACCAGATACACTTCCGTCAGGGCCGTCGCAGCCGCTTTTCGTGCCGGTCCTACTCTTGTACCAGCGCTCAGGCGCAGCGTGCTCGTGCTACGTAAACCGTTTGACCTCTACGGATGCTCGTGCTATAGGTTCTGAATCCGTCGAGCCCAAAGCGGCAAAAAGAGGTGGTTCATGTGCACGAGACAGATCCGTCGTTTCCTACACGGGGTGTGCGTAGCGGCTGTGTTTTTCGGCTTTTTGGTCGCGCCCGCCGTCGGCCAGGAAACCGCCGAACTGATTACAAGATTCGAGAATCACTCCGACTGGGTGCGTGCCGTAGCGTTTTCGCCCGACGGTAGCCGCGTTGTGTCCGGGGGCGATG
>SLBH01000383.1 GCA_007126415.1 Spirochaetales bacterium | reverse complement strand
GATGAAGCGGTCCCGTATCGCTGCCGGAACTCAAGCGCCTGGATCAATAGCGCCCGCATCTTGAGCTCGAGGAAGCTCGGACCGGGAGTACCGTCCGGATTGACAAACGCCGGGGTGATGCCCTTGGCTTTGCCGCGTACCTGTTCCGCGAGCGGCTCGAACTCCGGTTGCAAGAGCTCAAAGAGCTCGGGGCTGAAGCCCGAGTTCTTCTTGCGGTCGGCGTAACTGGTGGCCGACCCACCATTCAGGACGCCGTACGAAACCGTGGGGAGCAACTGCAGGCCCAGATCACGCAGTTGCGTGCGGTTAAATGCCACACGGCTTCGGTCCGGGCTTGGGGTGCCGAGGCGTGTGAGGTCCGGCCGCCGGCCGATCGCGGGTTCAAATTCATCGATTCGGGCTTGCGATTGGGTCAGCGGCACCTCGAGCTCGATCGCGCCGGTCATATCGAGCACGGTGTGCCCGTCGATCTCGGGAAGTTCCTGCACCTCAACCGGTGTGACATGATCGTACTTCCCGGCGTTGTAGTTCTCGAGGATCTCAAGGGTTAGGTCGAGATCGATTCCCTGTGCCTCGATGTTCCGTCGTAGTGCCGTACGTATCGCCATAGCGCCCTCCTCATTCGTTCCTGCGGTCGGGTCTGCGGTCGAGCACCGTGCCGGCGTGTGCCGCTCCATAGAGCGAGATCTCGTAATCGTTAATGATGCTGACCGGGGTAGCGGCGAGGATCTCACGGAGTCCGTCGTGATATGTTGCACAGAAGCTCTTCATGAAGCGGTCGCCCTCTACGAAGAATCGTTGGTTCTTCGGCGCGATGCCTCCCGCGAGGTACACGCCGGCGCTCGGCAGCAGTTGCAGAGCAACTCCGGAGGCAGCGCGCGCGTACAACTCCACGAAGAACTCGATCGTGGCGCGGCACAGCGGATCATGCCCGGCAGCAGCGGATATGAGCGCGGCCCGCTCGCGCGACGGCGCGGCCTCGATTCGGTTGAGTGCTTCCGAGTGATGCGTGGCGAACTCATGGCGTCTGAGAAACGCAAACAGATGTGCGATTCCGTTGCCCGAAACCGCGTGCTCCCAGTCCGGCCGCCCGCCGAGCTCGCGTCTCAGATACGCTGCTAATGCGTCGCTGCGCTTGTCGTAGGGGGCAAGATCAGTGTGCCCGCCTTCAGAAGGCCATGCACGAAACTCGCCGCCTTCGTGCACCACAAAGCCCACGCCGAGGCCGGTTCCTGCTCCCACAACCGTCGCGATGCCGTCTCGCCCCGAAGCGAAGCCGGTCTCGGGAGCGCTCTGCGGGGCACCGAGTGTGCCGGGCGAGGTTAAGGGAGTTATCTGGTCGGGGTTGCGATGGTCGAGCAACGGAAGCGCGTAGCTGATCGCGGTGAAATCATTCACAAGATAAGCCTTTAGACCGGTCACGCGTTCGAGTTCGGCGCGCCGTATCGCCCATGGGACGTTCGTTAGCCGGCATTCCTCACCGACCACCGGACCGGCGGCGCTCACGCAACATAGCGTGAGCTCTCGCAGGTTCAGCTCGGCGCGAAACGAGCTCAATGCTTCGCTCAACCCGTCCTCGAAGCACGCTAATCCGGGCGTTGAGGTGCGGTACCGCGCCAGGATCTCGAACCTGCGGTCGCACGTGCCTACGATCGCGATGCTGGTATTAGTGCCGCCGACATCAGCGGCAAGAATAAGCGTGTCGTAACGAGTTGCTGCTCTTCTCACCATGGTTGTTTCTTATATACTATGCACAGTGGTCGAGATCAAGTAACATAACGGCGGTTTCAGGAGGGGGTATGGCAACGGCCGAGTACAGCGCGGAGCAGCCGACAGGGTGCCGACTCATAACCCGCAGCGATTTCGACGGCCTCGTCTGCGCGGTGTTGCTGAGAGAACTCGGTCTGATCGACGAAATCAAGTTCGTCCATCCTAAAGATATGCAGGACGGCTTGATCACGATTACCGAGAACGACATCATCACCAATCTGCCGTATATCGAGGGCGTGTACCTCGCGTTCGACCATCACCACTCCGAAACGGTTCGCTCGGGCCGGCACGAAAACTACATCAATAACCCCGAGGCCCCTTCCACGGCACGGGTTGTGTACGAGCATTTCGGTGGGCCCGATACCTTCAGAAACATCTCGACAGAGATGATGGAAGCGGTCGACAAAGGAGACAGCGCATCGTTCACGAAGGACGAGGTGCTCAATCCTGAGCGCTGGGATCTGCTCAACTTCATCATGGACGCGCGCACCGGTCTCGGCCGGTTCAAGAACTTTCGCATCTCGAACTATCAACTCATGATGGATCTCATCGAGTACTGCCGTGAACTTCCCATCGAGGAGATTCTCGACGTCGCCGACGTGGCCGAGCGCGTGAAACTCTATTTCGAGCACGAAGCGCTCTTTAAGCAGCAGTTGCAGGACTGTGCGCGGGTTGAGGGAAATGTTCTAGTGGTGGATATGCGCGGCCAGGAGGTGGTCTACGCCGGTAACCGCTTCATCAAGTATGCTCTGTTTCCCGAGACCAATGTCTCAATCCAGGTAATTTGGGGCTTTAGAAAACAGAACACGGTTTTCACCCTCGGAAAGTCGATCTTCAACAAGACCTGCGCCGTCAATATCGGCGATCTTATGCTCAAGCACGGCGGGGGTGGCCATGCCGCTGCCGGAACGTGTCAGGTTGCGAACGAACGCGCCGAGGACGTGTTGGTGGAGCTGATCGCGGCGCTACGGAGTTCATCCGTCGGTTCTTGACCTGCCCGACTCATGCCGGATCTCAAAGACCGACCCCCCAAGGCGTGATTGACAGCGCCGCAGGGTTTGAGTATCGTACAGATTATTCAATAACGCAAACACTCTACTCCGGCTGAGGTGGGATCGGTGGACAAGGTCGGTATATTCTATGGCTCTTCGACCGGTAATACCCGGGATGCGGCAACTCAACTGCGCGGGGCGTTCGGGGAAAGAAATGCGGACCTCTACGACGTCTCTGAGGTGACCGCGGAGCGCGTGCTGCAGTACCGGAACCTCGTTTTCGCCGCCTCAACCTGGGGAACAGGTGAGATGCAGGACGATTGGGAGCGCTTCCTCCCCGCGCTGCGGCGGTTGGACCTCGCCGAGAAGCGCATTGCGTTGTTGGCGCTCGGTGATCAGCAAAACTACCCCGAGACCTTTGCGGGGTGGATGGGGGCGCTCGCGGATGAGCTCGTCGCCGCCGGTGGTGTACTCGTCGGGAGCACCGAGGTGCGCAAGTACGCCTTCAGTGCCTCGAACTCGGTGCGCGACGGACGGTTTCTCGGTCTCGTGCTCGATGAAGATAACCAGGCCGGCCTCAGCGCCGAGCGTATCGCGCGGTGGGTACGGCAGTTGCGCCGCGAGTTTGCATAGCGAGCCGTGTCGCGTTCGTGTGAAACTCAAAGCTACGGTGTTGACCAAATCGGGCCACTTTGATACTGTGCGCCCACATGCACGCGCCCCTGTAGCTCAGTCGGTAGAGCACATCCATGGTAAGGATGGGGTCACCGGTTCAAGTCCGGTCGGGGGCTCTCTCAAGCGGCGGTGCACCGTGGTTGACATCGCACTGTGTCCTTTTGTATACTAGCGCGTTACCGGCAGCGTTGTCAGGAGATATCAATGGCAGGAAACAAAGCAAAGGGTAAAGTGGTTGAGTTGATCGCGTTGCAATGCGAGAGCTGCAAACGCCGCAACTACACCACCAAGAAGAACAAGCGCAACATGCAAGGCAAGCTCGAGCTTAAGAAGTATTGTCGCTTCGAGCGCAAGCATACGTTGCATAAAGAAACAAAGGTGAAGTGAATCATAGGCCAGTAGCTCCAACGGCTAGAGCGCCGGTCTCCAAAACCGGATGTTGTAGGTTCGAATCCTACCTGGCCTGTTTTTTCCGTGCAAATTTTGCGGGGGACTGAATGAAACGGATCGTAACGTTTTTCAAAGATAGCTACGCTGAGCTAAAAAAAGTCATTTGGCCGGGGCGCGACGAAGTAGTCTCCAACACCAAGGTGGTGTTGGTGTCGGTTGCAATATTCGCAGCCATTCTCGGCTTGGCCGACTTTCTGCTCCTCTCCGCAGTAGACTTCATTTTCTAGTACGTAGTCGTATGGCTGGTCTCGTGCGGCCTTGCTCGCAGACACCGCGACGGGTGAAAGGCAATTATGGCGAAAAGCTGGTACGTTCTGCATACTTACTCGGGGTATGAGAATAAGATCGAGAAAACGATCCGGGTTATGATGGACGAGGGCCGGCTCGACGACGTAGTTACCGATGTTAAGGTGCCGTCGGAGCAGGTTGTAGAGATACGGGAAGGCAAGAAAAAGATTTCTTCTAAGAAGTTTTTGCCCGGCTATATCCTGCTGGAGATGGACCTTCCCGACATGGGCTGGAAGCAGGTCTGTTCGCGTATCAAGAAGATAAACGGCGTCACCGGCTTTGTGGGTGCCGGTCCCGGGATGAAGCCTCAGCCGATCTCCTCCGAGGAAGCGCGCGAGATCCTGCAGAAATCGGGTGAAATAAAGGGCGATCAGAATCTGCGGCCTAAGCAGAAGTTCGTGATCGGCGAGACGGTGCGAATTATCGAGGGGCCGTTTGAGTCGTTTACCGGTACGGTTGAAGAAGTCAATCTCGAGAAAGGCAAGCTCCGCGTGATGGTGGGCATTTTTGGACGGTCCACCCCTGTGGAGATTGACTTCCTCCAGGTTGAAAAGATCTAACGTGCTTCCTCTCGCGCCTGCCGAGTGAGTGCGTCGGGTTCACACTGGGAGTTGACCGTCGCGGGCGCGGCGGCAACGCTATTACCACCAACGGAGTTACAGTATGGCAAAGAAGAAGGTTGCAGCGCTGATCAAGCTGCAGGTGCCTGCGGGCAAAGCGACACCGGCGCCGCCGGTTGGGCCGGCGCTCGGGCCGCACGGCGTGAGCGCACCGCAGTTCGTTCAGCAGTTCAACGACGCGACGAAGAACTACGAGCCCGGCTTGCTCATTCCCGTCGTGATCACGGTGTATCAGGACAAGAGCTTCACGTTCATCACCAAGACGCCTCCGGCGGCGGTGTTGATCAAGAAGGCGCTTGGAATCGAGACGGCGTCGGCGGAGCCGCGACGCGTGAAGGTCGGTAAGCTCACTAACGCGCAGTTGAAGGAGATTGCCGAGACCAAGATGCCGGATCTCAACGCCAAGGATCTCGAAGCCGCGATGAAGGTCGTCGCCGGTACCGCCCGCAGCATGGGTGTTGAAACGGAGGCGTCGGCATGAAGCGTGGCAAGAAGTATCAAGCGGCGCACGAGAAGGTAAATCGCGAGCACCTTTACGCGCCGCAGGAAGCGGTGGAGTTGGTTAAAGAGATCTCGTTTGCGAACTTCGACGAAACAATCGAGCTTTCGCTGAAGCTCAATCTCAAGAAGAGCGCTAACGTTCGCGACACCTTGGTGCTCCCGCATCAGTTCCGCGCCGATAAACGGATCTTGGTGTTCGCTAAGGGCGATAAAGCCAAAGAGGCTGAGGAAGCCGGGGCCACCTACGTCGGCGACGAAGACCTGATCGAGAAAATTAAGGGCGGCTGGCTTGAGTTTGATGTAGCGGTAGCAACTCCCGACATGATGAAGGATGTTGGGCGGCTCGGGCCGGTTCTCGGGCGTCGCGGGTTGATGCCGAACCCCAAAACACAGACCGTCACCTTTGATCTGGCCGCCGCTATCGCTGAGCTCAAGAAAGGGCGCGTAGAGTTTCGCTCCGACAAGACCGGCGTGCTGCATCTCGCGGTCGGCAAGGTTTCGATGGAGGCCGCTAAGGTGGTCGAGAACATCAACGAAGTGGTGGCCGAAGTGCGCAAGCGCAGACCCGCCGACACAAAGGGTGAGTTTGTGCTGTCCTCAGCCGTGGCCTCGACGATGGGGCCGGGTGTGTGGTTTGCAGCTGCAGAGGCACGTGCCAAGTAGCGCGGCGCGTTTCGGAGGAGAATCATTATGGCTGAGTATCAAACGAAAGTGCAGCAGCACAAGATAGACGCGGTCGATCGCTACAAAGAGCGGTTCGGCGACGCAAAAGATTTCGTCTTCACCGATTTCCGCGGCTTAAGCGTGACGCAGATCAGTGAGTTGCGCGACAAGCTCGCCGAGCAACAGGCGGAGTACCGAGTGATCAAGAATAGCTACGCGCAGTTGGCGTTCGCGCAGCTGGGTGCCCCGGATGAGCTGGCGGGGTTCTTCGAAGGGCCTACCGCAGTGGCTATAGCGCGCGCGGAGTCTAACACGGTTGTGAAGGCGCTGTTCGAGTTCGGCAAAGAGAGCTCGCTCGAGGTCAAGGGAGCATTGATCGAGGGCAATGTGTTCGACAGGGCGCAGGCCGAGGTTTACTCGAAGTTGCCGTCGCGCGACGAGTTGATCGCGAAGCTGATGGCCGGCATGCAGGCACCGCTACAGAACTTCGTGTACACGCTCAACGCTGTTCCGCAGAAACTGGTTCGTACGCTCAAGGCGGTGGCCGATCAGAAGGCGGGCGAGTAACTCATTATGCAATTAACCGAGGCGTTAGTCTTCCGCCCGTGTGCCATGCTATCGCTTCGGGGTACAACAGAAAGGAGAAGGTAATATGGCGACACTCTCGAAAGACGATATCCTAGAGGCTATCGCAAACATGACTGTTCTAGAGGTCTCCGAGCTGGTAACGGCTATGGAGGAGAAGTTCGGTGTGACGGCTGCAGCTCCGGTTGCGGTAGCCGGTGCTCCGGCCGGAGGCGGCGAAGCCGCTGAGGCCGCCGAGGAGCAGACCGAGTTCAACGTGATCCTGAAAAGCTTCGATGACGGCAAGAAGATTCCGGTCATCAAGGAGATTCGGGCGATTACCGGCCTTGGGCTGAAAGAGGCCAAGGAAATGGTTGAGGCCGGTGGTAAGCCGGTGAAAGAAGGTGTTTCTAAGGAAGAGGCGGCCGAGCTTAAAGAGAAACTCGAGGCGGCGGGCGCTGCTGTTGAGGTTCAATAGCCTGTCGGCTAGGTACAATCCAATGTACTCTTCGCGATGCCATCGGCAGGGTGTCCCCGCCGATGGTGTCGCTTTTTCGCGTTCTCGGTCCACGATCTATGGGAGGTAGGTGAAATGTTTGACAGAACCACCGATGTTAACCGCATCTTCGTCGGGACACAAGGCCCGGGCGTTATGGAGCTACCGGATCTGGTAGACATACAGGTGCGATCATTCGAGCGGTTCCTGCAATGGAATCGCGTTCAATCGGGTGAGCCTCCTTTGAATCAAGGACTCGAAGAGGTTTTTCAGGCGATCTTTCCGATCGAGAGCCAGAACGGGGATATGCGCCTTGAGTATGATCATTACATTCTCGACGAGGCCGGAATCAAGATGTCGGAGCTCGAGTGCAAGCACAAAGGGCACACCTACGCGATTCCGATCAAGGCTCGTATCAACTTAGTCTTTCTCGAGACCGGCGAGATTCGTCAGAAAGACATCTACATGGGCGATATTCCGCTGATGACCGACCGCGGCACCTTCCTGATCAACGGAGCCGAGCGCGTGGTTGTGAGTCAGATTCACCGAAGCCCGGGTGTTATCTTCTCGCACGAGAAGGGCGTGTATTCGTCCCGGATTATTCCCTACCGCGGATCCTGGCTGGAGTTCGAGATCGACCAAAAGAAAGAGCTGATCTACGCCAAGATCGACCGCAAGAAGCGCATTCTCGGCACGATCTTCCTGCGCGCGCTCGGGTACGACACGCGCGAGAAGCTGATCGATCTGTTCTACGCAACGAAGGCGGTTACAATCACCGACAGCGCGGAAGAGAAGGAAGCGCTCGTAGGGGCGGTGCTCGCCGAGGCGGTTTGGGCGATCGATGGGGGCGAAAGCAAGAAGCTCTACCGTGCGGGGGAGAAGCTGCATCCGCATGATATCGATCAATTGATCCACGCCGAGGTGCAGGAGATCAGCACCATAGATTTCGCCGACCCCAACTCGCTACACTCCGAGATCGTTCTTAACTGTTTCGAGCGTGAAGAGGTGAAGTTCACCAAGGACGAGGCCCAGAAAGATGAGCCGTCCAAGGAAGACGCGCTTTCGGCGGTATACGCGGTGATTATGCCGGGTGAGCCGATCACGGTGGAAAGCGCCGAGAAAGACTTCAACGCGATGTTTTTCACCTCGCGCCGGTATGATCTGGGGCGGGTGGGTCGTTACAAGTTGAACAAGAAGTTCGATTACGAAGCGCCGACCGAGGAGCACGTGCTGACGCGTGAAGACATGGTCAACACAATGCGCTACCTCGTGCAGGTCTATATCGGCGAAGAGAACGTCGACGATATCGATCATCTTGGAAATCGGCGCGTGCGCTCGGTCGGCGAGTTGATGGCGAATCAGCTGAAGACCGCGTTTAGTCGAATGGAGCGCATCGCGAAAGAACGCATGTCGCTCAAAGAAACCGACACCATCAAGCCGCAAGACCTCATCTCGATCAAACCGGTAGTCGCCGCGATCAAGGAGTTCTTCGGCTCGAGCCAGCTTTCGCAGTTCATGGACCAGGTGAATCCGCTCGCCGAGCTTACGCATAAGCGTCGGTTGAACGCGCTCGGGCCGGGGGGGCTGTCGCGCGACCGCGCCGGGTTCGAGGTGCGTGACGTGCATTACACGCATTACGGTCGCATGTGCCCGATCGAGACCCCGGAGGGGCCGAACATCGGTTTGATTGTGTCGCTTGCAAACTATACCCGCGTCAACGACTACGGCTTTCTCGAGACCCCGTACCGAAAGGTGATCGACGGCGTTGCGACGCGCGAGATCGAGTACCTCTCGGCCATGGACGAAGAGAAGCACTACATCGCGCAGGCGAACGCCGAGATCGACGTCGACGGACGCTTTCAAAGCCGTATGATCTCGGTGAGGAAATCGGGCGACTACACCACCAAACCGGCCGAGGATATTCAGTATATGGATGTCTCGCCGAAGCAGGTGATCTCGGTTTCGGCTGCGTTGATTCCGTTTCTCGAACACGACGATGCAAACCGTGCGCTCATGGGGTCGAACATGCAGCGCCAGGCGGTTCCGCTCGTGTTCCCAGAACCCCCGCGTGTCGGCACGGGAATGGAATACAAGACCGCGTACGACTCCGGGGTGTTGCTGAAGGCGCGCCGCGACGGTACGGTAAAGCGCGTGACTTCCCAAAGCATCGAGATAGAACCGAGCGGTAACGGTGACGGCGCCGAGCTCTACCAGCTCATGAAGTATCAACGTACCAACCAGGATACTTGCTACACGCAGAAACCGGTTGTGAAGGTTGGGCAGAAGATTAAGGCCGGTGATGTGCTCGCCGACGGACCCTCAACCTACCAGGGCGAGCTCGCGCTCGGCCGCAACGTGCTGGTGGGGTTCGTGCCCTGGAACGGATACAATTTCGAGGACGCGATTCTGGTCTCGGAGAAGATCGTTAAGGACGATATCTTCACCTCGATTCACATCAAGGAGTTTACGGTGGAGGTTCGAGAGACCAAACTCGGGCCGGAGAAGATCACTCGCGATATTCCGAATACCTCGGAGAAAGCGCTCGATCAGCTGGACGAGGAAGGCGTCGTTCGGATCGGCGCAAAGATCGGTAGCGGCTACATCCTCGTCGGTAAAGTTACGCCCAAGAGCGAGACCGAAACTACCCCTGAGTTCAAGCTCCTAAACTCGATCTTCGGTGAAAAAGCCAAAGAGGTTCGAGATACCAGCCTGCGAGTACCGCACGGCACCGACGGAACAGTGATCGATGTGCAGCGGCTGCGGCGCTCCGAGGGCGACGATTTGAGCCCCGGTGTCGATGAGGTTGTGAAGGTCCTGATCGCCACCAAGCGAAAGCTGCGAGAAGGCGACAAAATGGCCGGACGGCACGGAAACAAGGGCGTGATCGCACGCGTGTTGCCGGAAGAAGATATGCCGTACATGGCCGACGGCACACCGCTCGATGTCTGTCTCAATCCGCTCGGTGTCCCGTCGCGTATGAACCTCGGCCAGATTCTCGAGGCCGAGCTCGGTTGGGCGGCGGCCGTGCTCGATGAATGGTACGCCACGCCGGTGTTTGAGTCGGCAACCAACGAGATGATCGCGGAGAAGCTGCGGCAAGCGGGGCTCCCGGCGTCTTCACAGGCGGCGCTGCGCGACGGCCGTACCGGCGAACGCTTTGAAAACGAGGTGACGGTCGGTCAGATGTACATCTTGAAGCTGCACCACCTCGTCGATGACAAGATGCACGCGCGCTCAACCGGGCCGTACTCGCTCGTGACCCAGCAGCCGCTCGGAGGCAAGGCGCAGTTCGGCGGCCAGCGCCTCGGTGAGATGGAGGTGTGGGCGCTTGAGGCCTACGGCGCAGCGAACACGCTGCAGGAGTTGCTCACCATCAAGAGCGACGACATGAACGGGCGCGCCAAGATATACGAAAGCATCGTGAAGGGAGAGCCGGCCACCTCGGCCGGGATTCCGGAGTCCTTTAACGTTCTGGTGCAAGAGCTGCGCGGGTTGGCGCTCGATATCTCGATCTACGATACCAAGGGTAAGCAGATCGCGCTTACCGAGCGAGATGAAGAGTTGATCAACCGCAAAGGTAGCAATTTCTAAGAGTCCGCTCCGGATGGTTCGTTTTAGGAGGCCCCAAATTGATGAGAGAAATTCAAGACTTCGATAGTATCATGATACAGCTTGCCTCGCCGGAGCAGATCCGAGCGTGGAGTTACGGCGAGGTCAAGAAACCCGAGACAATAAACTACCGCACGCTGCGGCCCGAGAAAGACGGATTGTTCTGTGAGCGGATCTTCGGTACCACCAAGGAATGGGAGTGTTACTGCGGCAAGTTCAAGTCGATTCGCTACAAAGGCGTGATCTGCGACCGCTGCGGCGTTGAGGTTACGCACTTCAAGGTGCGTCGCGAGCGCATGGGGCATATCGAGCTCGCGTCGCCGGTATCGCATATTTGGTATTATCGCTCTGTTCCGTCGCGCATGGGGCTTCTGTTGGGGCTCACGATAGCGGCGCTACGTTCGGTTCTGTATTACGAGAAATACATCGTGATCGATCCGGGCGATACCGATCTCAATAAGCTCGAGTTGCTGAGCGAGGAAGAGTACGCCGAGGCGAAGGAACGCTACGGTATGGCGTTCTCGGCCGGGATCGGCGCCGAGGCGGTGCGGACCCTGCTCGAGGGGCTTGATCTCGACGCGCTCTCGGCTGAGCTGCGCGCCGAGATGATCGCGAAAGGCGCGAAAGCCGATAAGCGGCTGCTCAAGCGTATCGAGATCGTCGAGAACTTCCGCGACTCCGAGAACCGTCCGGATTGGATGATCCTCGATGTGATCCCGGTTATCCCGCCGGAGCTTCGCCCGATGGTGCAGCTGGACGGTGGACGCTTCGCGACGAGCGACCTCAACGATCTCTACCGTCGCGTGATAAATCGCAATAATCGCCTGAAGCGGCTGATGGCGCTCAACGCGCCGGATATCATCATTCGCAACGAGAAGCGCATGTTGCAGGAGGCGGTCGACGCGCTGTTCGACAACTCCAAGAAGAAGCGGGTCGTGAAGGGCGCCTCGAACCGGCCACTCAAGAGCCTCTCGGATATGCTCAAGGGTAAGCAGGGCCGGTTCCGGCAGAACCTGCTCGGTAAGCGTGTCGACTACTCCGGGCGGTCGGTGATCGTGGTGGGCCCTGAGCTGAAGCTACATCAGTGCGGCCTGCCGACCAAGATGGCGCTCGAGCTTTATAAGCCGTTCATCATGAAAAAGCTTGTCGAGAAAGACGTTGTCTACAACATCAAGAAAGCCAAGAGCTTGGTGGAGCAGGAGACCCCCGAGGTTTGGGCGGTGCTCGACGAGGTGGTGAAGGAGCATCCGGTGATGCTCAACCGCGCCCCGACGCTACACCGGCTCGGTATTCAGGCGTTTGAGCCGGTGCTCGTCGGCGGAAAGGCCATTAAGCTTCATCCCCTCGTGTGTCACGCGTTTAACGCCGATTTCGACGGCGATCAGATGGCGGTTCACGTTCCGTTGACGCAGGCGGCGCAGATCGAGTGTTGGACGTTGATGATACCGTCGCGGAACCTCTTGAACCCGGCGAACGGCGAGCCTATTGTGTTCCCTTCGCAGGACATGGTGCTCGGTATCAACTACCTCACCCGTTCCCGCCCCGGCGCCAAAGGCGAAGGGAGGCGGTTCAGCTCGAAGGACGAGGCGCTGCTCGCGCGCGAGTTTGGAAGCAT
>SLBH01000318.1 GCA_007126415.1 Spirochaetales bacterium | reverse complement strand
GGGCGCAGCTGCGCCCGCGGCGCGGCGGCGACAGTATTACGCGTTTCGGGGAGTGAACTCAAGGCCCTCGGCGCCGCGCGTTACGCGGATGTGCGCGCCCTCGCCGAACGCGCCCGAAAGCAGGTTCTTCGCGAGCGGGTTTTGCAGGTGCGTCTGGATCGCGCGCTTCAGCGGACGCGCGCCGAATGCCGGGTCAAACCCAACGTCTGCGAGGTAGCGTTTTGCGTCGTCCTCGAGCTCTATCGAAATCTTCTTCTCAGAAAGCCTGTACGCCACTCGCGAGACCTCGAGATCCACGATCCTGAGAATCTCTTCCTTGCCGAGACGATGGAAGGTGATGATCTCGTCGAGCCGGTTTAGGAACTCGGGCTTGAAGGTGGCGTGCAGTATCCGGTCGATCTGATCGCGAATCTCGCTCAACTCGGCGGTCTGCAGAATGAGATCGCTCCCGATGTTGCTCGTGAGAATAATGACGGTGTTTCTGAAATCCACCACGCGGCCCTGACCGTCGGTCAAGCGGCCCTCGTCGAGCAGCTGCAGCAAAACGTTGAATACATCGGGATGCGCCTTCTCGATCTCGTCGAACAGAATCACCGAGTACGGCCTGCGCCGCACCACCTCGGTGAGCTGCCCGCCTTGATCGTAGCCCACGTAGCCCGGGGGCGCGCCGATCAGGCGCGAGACGCTGTGCTTCTCCATGTACTCGCTCATGTCGATGCGCGTGAGCGCCTTTTCGTCGTCGAAGAGGAACTCCGCGAGCGTCTTGGCGGTCTCGGTCTTCCCGACGCCGGTGGGCCCAATGAAGAGAAACGTGCCGGTTGGGCGGTTGATGTCGGATATACCGCTCTTGTTGCGCCGAATGGCGTCCGAGACGGCCTGGATTGCACGGGTTTGCCCGATCACGCGACGGCCGAGGATGTTCTCGAGGTCGAGTAGCTTCTGCATCTCGGAGGCCATCATTTTCGAGACCGGAATGCCGGTCCAGGACGACACAACCTCGGCGATATCCTCCTCGGAGACCTCCTCGCGCAGCAGCGCCTGATCGCCCTGCATATCCTCGATCTCTTTGCTCTTGGCCTCGAGCGCGCGCCGAGCCTCGGGGATGAGTCCGTGCTTGATCTCGGAGGCGCGTTCGAGGTTGCCCTCACGCTCCATCTGCGCCTCTTCACGGCTGTAGTTCTCGAGGCGCTGTTTGAGTTCGCGGATCTCGTCGATCACCTTCTTCTCGTTGTGCCACTGCAGCTTCATCGCGTCGTGCTTCTGCTGCAGTTGCTCGAGCTCACGGTTGAGGCTCTCGAGCCGTTCAATCGAGGCCGCGTCGCTTTCCTTCGAGAGCGCCTGCTTCTCCATATTCAGCTGCAGAATGCGACGGTCGAGCTGGTCGAGCTCGGTCGGCTGGCTCTCGATCTCCATTTTCAGCCGGCTCGCCGCCTCGTCGACGAGGTCTATCGCTTTGTCGGGCAGAAACCGCGAGGTGATGTAGCGGTCCGAGAGCATCGCCGCCGCGATCAGCGCCTCGTCGCGGATTCGCACACCGTGGTGCACCTCGTAGCGCTCCTGCAGACCGCGCAGAATCGCGATTGTGTTCTCAACCGAGGGCTCCCCGGTGAACACCGTCTGGAAACGGCGCTCGAAGGCGGCGTCGGTTTCGATGTGTTTGCGGTACTCATCGAGCGTGGTGGCGCCGATGGTGCGTAGCTCACCACGCGCGAGCGCGGGTTTCAGCAGGTTTGAAGCGTCTACCGCACCCTCGGCAGCGCCGGCTCCAACCACGGTGTGCAGCTCGTCGATAAAGAGAATGATCTGAGCATCGGACTCGGTGATCTCCTTGATCACCGCCTTCAGCCGTTCCTCGAACTCGCCGCGGAACTTGGTGCCGGCCACAAGCGATCCGAGGTCCAACTGCAGAAGCCGCTTGTCCTTGAGCGATTCCGGCACGTCGCCTTCCACGATGCGTCGCGCGAGCCCTTCGGCGATCGCGGTCTTACCGACACCGGGGTCGCCGATCAAGACCGGGTTGTTCTTGGTGCGACGCGACAGCACCTGCATCACACGCCGGATCTCGTCATCGCGCCCGATCACCGGGTCGAGCTTCTCACGCCGGGCGAGACCGGTGAGGTCGATGCAGTATTTGTCGAGCGCTTGGTAGCGGTTCTCTGGATTCTGATCGGTCACGCGCTGATTACCGCGGATACTCTTGAGCGCCGAGAGAATGCCGTCGCGCGTGACGCCTTTGCTCTTGAGAAGGTCGGCTATTGCGCCTTCCTCGGCGAGCGTCGAGAGCAGCACGTGCTCGGTGCTCACGTAGTCGTCGTGCAGCTGCGAGGCTTGCTGCTCGGCCTTCGAGAGAATCCTCCCGAGCTTACCCGAGATCTGCAGCTGCGCGCTGTCGCCGTAGATCTTCGGCTTGCTTTCGAGCATGCTGCGGAGCTCACCTTCGAGCTCGGCCGGTGAAACGCCGAGCCGCTGCAGCAACGGCGGGATCACGCCGTCGGTTTGTTGCAGCATCGCGACAAGCAAATGCTCGACCTCGAGGTTTGCGTGATCGTACTGGTGCGCCACCGAGGTGGCGCTCTGGAGCGCTTCCTGCGCCTTAACCGTCATACGTCCATAGTCCATACGGTTCTCCCGTCGGGGTTACGCGCTATGCGTGGAACTACCCCGTGGTTTTGATTTTCTATTTACCTAGGTGCTTGGGTATAATATAGTTATGAAACGCTAAATCACCAAATTCACGCCAACGGTGGTTCCGCCGGCGGCAACGGGAGCAGATATGAGTCAACAACCGCCGCAACTGGACAACAGGGTCATCATTCTAAACGGCTTCAGCAACGACGAAATCGCGCGCATCATGGCTGCGGTGAAGCCACTGTTTGAAAAGCCGCGCGACCTGATCTTTGCCAAGACCACGCAGCACTCGGTCGAGATGAAGCTCAAGGATCTTATCGTCGACATCTCTGAAGACCACGAGTACCTCAAGAAAAACCCGCCTACCAAGACACAACGCGAGGCGCAGTCCACTACATCAGCGAGCGGCGGCGAGACGGAGGCCGACAAGGCGTCCGGCGGCGCCGATGAACAGTCCAACACCGGGGGTGATTCGTGAGCGGCGATTCGGCGGGGCTGCAACCGCGCAAGGCGCTTTCCGCCCTTGGGCGCTACACGCCGGGAAAGAAACTGCCGGGGACGGTTAAGCTCTCCTCCAACGAGAACCCGCTGGGGTCCTCGCCGCGCGCGCTCGAGGCGCTTCAGGAAGCGCTCGGCGGGCTTTCGCGTTACCCCGACGGTAGCGCCACCGCGCTGCGCACCGCGCTAGCCGAACGCTTCTC
>SLBH01000056.1 GCA_007126415.1 Spirochaetales bacterium | reverse complement strand
TAGGCGCCTTCGTACTCGCCGACCTCCTCTCCCATTATTAGTACGCGCTCGTCTCGCTCCATCTCTTCATCGATAGCTTGGCGAAGCGCCTCGCGAATTGCAATTTCAGCCATGTGAGACAGACTCCTCTCTTGGGTTGTGCCGCTTACGCGAGCACGTCTTCGTAGATCGAGCTGATCGGCGGTTCCGCGCTGTCTTCGGCGAAATCAACCGATTCCTGGGCTATCTTCTTGGCCTCTTCATCGAGAGCCTGAAACTCTTCATCTTTGAGCATCCCGGCGTCGAGCATGCGAGACTTCAAGATGAGAATAGGGTCTTGCTGCTTGTACTGCTCGAGCTCTTCCTTGGTTCGGTACTTTGCAGGGTCGCTCATCGAGTGGCCCTTGTAACGATAGGTTTTGATATCGAGCAACACCGGTACCCGTTTCTCGCGCACTTCGCCGGCAGCCTTGGAAAGCGCTTCGTACACCTCGATCACATCCATACCGTTTACAGTTCGGCCTTCCATATTGTACCCCGATGCCTTTACTTCGAAGTCCTCAACCGCCGAGACCCGCTTCACCGCGGTTCCCATGCCGAAATGGTTGTTCTCGACGATGTATACCGCCGGCAATTTCCAGACGCTCGCGAGGTTGAGCGACTCATGAAACGCGCCTTGGTGAATCGCGCCGTCGCCGAAGAAGCACAACGTTACCCCGCCGTCGTTGCGGTACATCTGCGAGAACGCCAAACCGGTAGCGACCGGTATCTGCGCTCCGACAATTCCGTTACCACCGAGCATATGCTTCTCGACGTCGAACATATGCATCGAGCCGCCCTTACCCCGTGAGCACCCGGTCTCCTTACCGAAAAGCTCGGCCATCACGACCTTGGGGTCCATACCGCACGCGATCGCGTGACCATGATCGCGATACGCGGTGAGAACGTAGTCTTTGGTGAGATCGAGAGCCGCGATGCTCCCGACCGCAACCGCCTCCTGGCCGTTGTAGAGATGACAGAAACCGCCGATCTTCTTGAGCCCGTACATCTGGGCGGCTTTTTCCTCGAAACGCCGTATGATGAGCATCTCGCGCATCAGCCGGTCGAGAAACTCTTTGTTATATCCGTTCAACTCAGTCTTTTTCTCGCTTTTCGCCATAGAACTCGGCTCCTAATCCCCTAGTTTCACTACCACGCGTTCGCCGCTCATAGGCCTGAAGTACACCATCTCCTCTATTGGAGACTCCAGCACCACAAGGCTGCTCTCGTCGGGGATGTTCTTCCAGAACACCGTCAGGTGTCCGCCGAGCGCCTCCTGTACATCGGCTTTCAGCGCCGGGTTGTCGATCACGCTAAGCCCTCCCCGGAGGTACATAATCTCGTCCAACGCCGCGGTCTGCAGCATCCACTCGACGCGCGGCGCTTCCGATAGATTGCGCACCCAGGCGTAGTCCGGCGAGGTCAACGCGTACAGAAACCCGTTACGACCACGGATCGTTGCCGGAGTCATCCAACGTAACCGCGGAGTGTTGCCGGGCTGCTCAACCGTGCCGAGCACCGCGGTCTTGGCAGACTCGAGAATGCGCTCCATGATCGCCAACATTTCATGGACTTTCATGCAATAACTCCTTTATAACAGTTCCCACAGGTTTGGGTTGCACTAATTGCCCCTTAATGTAACACTCTGATCTTGAATTTGGAAGTCGGAAAATCTATTCTCGGCGTGGGTGTACCGGCGTGAACGCCTTTCGTCCGGCAACGACACGTTGTTTCGATCGCAGAGTTTCCGGCAGAGCCTCAACCCGGTTAGTTGTTGCCTTTGAAGCCGCGGCTCCCATATTATTGGTGTGAACTAGATGTTTCAGACTACGAGATTTGAGGAGGGGTTGTGTTTCAGAAACAGCTCGTGATGCGGAGGGTGTTGTACTCAATGATCCCTCTGTTTCTCTTTGCAACATATTCGTACGGGTGGCGAGTTCCGCTCGTGGTAGCTACCGTTTTCGTGTTCGGCATTCTAACCGAGTACGTCGTAGAACGTACGCGCAAGAAGAAAGTCAGCGAGGCGGTGCTCGTAACCTGCGCGATCTTCGCGCTCGCATTGCCGCCGATGGTTCCTCTTTGGGTCGCAATCATCGGCATCGTGTTTGCGGTGCTGCTCGGTAAGGGCGTGTACGGCGGGTTCGGCAGGAATATCTTCAATCCTGCAATAACCGGCCGCCTCTTCATCTGGATCTCGTTCCCCACCATCATGATGACGGAGTGGGTGTCGCCGAGCTTTTTCGGCACCGACGCGGTGAGTTCGGCAACGCCGCTGGGGATGCTGCGAGGCGGAGAGTCGCTCGAACTCGCAGATCTGTTTCTCGGGTTCCATGCGAGCTCAATGGGTGAAGCTTCAGTTCTGTTGATTCTACTTGCCGCCGTCTATCTCATCTGGACCAAGAGCGCCAACTGGCGGCTGATGGTTTCAACGCTCGGAACCGCGGCAATCCTGACCACCGTGTTTTACCGAACCGGGCTCGACACCGGCTATGCCCCTGAGTACGCGCTGATGTCGGGAAGCCTCATGTACGTTTCCGTGTTTATGGCGACCGACCCTGTCTCGGCGCCGAACAAGAAGCTTTCGATGTGGGTGTACGGCTTCATCATCGGCGGTATGACGGTGTTGGTACGCAGCTTCGCGGATTTTCCCGAAGGCACGAGCTTCGGCTTGTTACTCGGCAACACCTTCGCGTGTTTGCTCGATGAAATTGTCACCGGCCTCGAGAAGCGCAAGAAAGAAAAAACTGCAACCACCGCGGCGGCACAGCAAGCCGGGTGAACAACAGCCCGGTTGAGGGATCTCCGTAGCGCGTGAGCTGCGGGAACCTACCCGAGGAGGAAGCCCTGTGAACAAGCAGAGTTTTGGTTATACCGTGATATTTACCGCGTTGATCTCGTTCGCCTTCGTGTTTCTGCTCGCAATGGCGAACGAACTCACCGTAGACCGCATCGAATTCAACAACGAGGTCAGGTTGCAGCGCAGCATCCTCAACGCTATGGGTGTTGAGTTTGATAGCGACGAGCACGCCGCCGAGCTATTCGAAGACGTGGAGCAGGTCGAGGTAGAGGGTCTGAGCTTGTATAGCTACGAGCGCGACGACGAGCTGCTTTACGCCAGGGAGTACAGCGGCAGCGGCGTCTGGGGAACAATCCGAGGCCACGTCGGGATAACCCCGGACGGCACTCGCACGCTCGGCCTCACCGTGCTCGAGCATCAAGAGACCCCGGGGCTCGGTGGTCGCATCGACGAAGACTGGTTTCAAGAGCAGTTTAGAAACAAGCAGCTCGTAGACGGCCGCCTCGAGATGACCTCGCGCGACGGCGAAGGAAATTTTGAAGAGGACAGCGGCGAGATCGACGGCATCACCGGTGCAACCGGTACCAGTGATTCATTCGCGAACATCATCAACGCTCACCTCGAAGAACTGTACAACGCACTGGGAGGAGAATCGGCATGAGCTCGGTAGCAGCGCCCGGCCCCATCCTTAAAGAGAATCTCTGGACCAATAACCCGATTTTTATGCAGGTGCTCGGCATTTGCTCCGCTCTTGCGGTCACGAACCTGCTTGCGAACACCATGATCATGACCCTCGCGGTAGTCGGCGTTATGGGCATGACCAACCTCACGGTTGCGCTCATTAAATCCCTGATTCCGCGCAAAGTCCGCATGATGGTGCAAACCCTCATCATCGCGTCCTACGTGATCGTGGTCGATATCATTCTGCGGGCTTACGTTCCCGACATCAGCCGTGAGCTCGGTCCGTACGTGGGGTTGATCATCACCAACTGCATCATCATGGGACGCGCCGAGGCGTTCGCGCAGTCGAACCCTCCGCTGATCTCGATGTGGGACGGCGTCACCTCGGCGTTCGGATACATGGGTGTGTTGTTGAGCATCGCGTTGATTCGCGAGTTGCTCGGTTTCGGCAGTCTGTTTGGATATCAGATAATGCCGGAAGCCTTTGAGCCGTGGATTATCATGGTGATGCCGCCGAGCGCGTTCTTCGTGCTGGGGATCATCATCTGGATTGGAAAAGCCATTATGGAACGTGAAGGAGCGCCCGCATGAACCCTCCGGATATCTCGTTGATTCCGCTGTTGTTTGCTTCAATCTTCACGAGCAACATTCTGCTTGCCAACTTTCTCGGAATGTGCTCGTTTTTCTCGATCTCCAAGGACATGACCTCCTCGAACGGACTCGGCATGGCGGTGACCTTCGTGCTGTTCATTACCTCCGGGATGAACTGGGTGGTATACCACATGGTTTTGGTACCGCTCGGACTCGAGTACTTGCGCTATATTATCTTTATCATCGTAATTGCTTCGATCGTGCAGATTACCGAGATGGTGATAGACCGCGTCTCGCCGAAACTCTACATAACGCTCGGTATCTTTCTGCCGTTGATCACGGTAAACTGCGCGATCCTTGGTGTCTCCCTGTTCCTCGAGATCCGCGAGTATACCTTCACGCAATCGATGGTGTACGGTCTCGGCTCCGGCCTCGGATGGTGGCTTGCGATCATGCTGCTGTCGGCAATTCGCAAGAAAGTGGAGAAAGGCCCGGTCCCGGCACCGCTCAAAGGGCCGGGCATCACCGCGATCACGATCGGTTTCATGGCGATGGCGTTTATCGGCTTCGGCGGTATGCTGCCGGTACAATAACGCCGCTCAAGGAGGTTAAGTTTGGATTTAGCAACTGTGCTGGTGGCACCCGCTGCGCTGTCGGCAATAAGCGCCGCGCTGGCGATATTAATCTCGTTAACCGACAAGGTCGTAAACAACTACGGTGAGGTTGCGATCGACATAAACGGAGGGTCACGCAGTTTCAAGGTGAACGGCGGTGCAAACATGCTGGTTACCCTCGCGGAAAGCGGCATCTTCATACCCTCCGCGTGTGGCGGCCGCGGTAGCTGCGGCGAATGCAAGGTTAAGGTAAACTCCGACGTAGGGCCGCATCTACCGACCGAAATTCCGTACCTCACCAACGAGCAGCTCGAGGAGAACGTACGCCTCTCGTGCCAGGTGAAGCTCAAGGGCGATGTCGAGATCGAGATCCCGGAGTATCTCTTTAAGATTGAACAGTACGAAGGTGTGGTCGAGCGTATTCGCGATCTTACACACGACATCAAAGAGGTCTATTTCAGACTTACCGACGGCGCACTGGATTTCAAGGCCGGTCAGTACGGGCAGATCGAGGTACCTCCCTACGGCAAGGTCAAAGAGCCGACCCAACGCGCGTACTCAATGTCCTCGGTTCCGAGCGATACAAACCACGTGGAGTTTCTGGTTCGCCTGGTGCCCGGCGGCATTGTTACGACCTACGTGCACGAGCACCTGCAGGAAGGGAAGAAAATGAAGGTGATCGCGCCGTTCGGTGATTTTTACGTGCGCGACACCGAGGCGCAGATGATCTGCGTGGCCGGTGGCTCCGGTATGGCACCGTTCAAGTCGATTTTCTACGATTTCGTTGAGCACGGCACGATGGACAAGCGCGATATCTGGTACTTCTTCGGTGCTCGTACCAAGAAAGACCTCTTCTACCTCGATGAGCTGAACGAGCTACAGGAGAAGTACGAACGATTTCACTTCATACCGGCCTTGTCTGAACCCGAAGAGTCCGACAACTGGGAAGGAGCTACCGGTCTCATAACCGAGGTCCTCGACGAGTATCTGCGCAACACGATATCGACAGAGACCGAAAAAGAGGGCTATCTCTGCGGAAGCCCGGGTATGCTCGATGCTTGCATGGCGGTTATGCGCGAACGCGACATGGCCGAGGAAAAAATTTACTTCGACAAGTTTGCATAGGGGTAGCGCAGATGAAAATGACACCGGAGTTCCAGAAGGCCCAGGCTAACATGCAACCGGGGGTCATTACCTCCGACGGCTTTCTCGGCGATGAGACGCGGCCGATCGTTGAGATCATTACGGCCGACGAAGAACGCATGGCGCATCTCGGCATCGAGTTTGAGGACGCTGCGGCACGCATGCGCGAGTTACTCGACAAAGGGCGTAAAGGTCTCGGCGAGCCGATCACGGTTGACGGCAACTGGGTCGTCAAGGTCGACGAGGCGCGCGGGTTCCTCGCCTCGCCGTTCGAGGACGGGATATTCCGCAAGGTCAACGCCGTTGTCCGGAAGAAGCAAGCGCCCGACGAGCAGCTGCTGGTCTCGGAACTCTCGTTACACCTCTTTGAGAAGTATCACTTCTGCCAAGGCAAAGGCTCCCCGTTCAGGCTTGAGCCCGAGAAGCTCAAGCGGGTCCTCGACTTGTAGCGCCGAATTGCCTATACTACGCGGCAACGGCCGTCGAAGGAAGGAGCATCGCCCCAATACACATGCAAGCTGCGCGCGTACTGATTGTTGAAGACGAGAAAATAATCTCGCTAGACCTCACTCGAACACTCAAAAACCTGGGCTTTGAGGTGGCGGCCGTGGTTTCGAACGGCCCCGACGCGCTCGAGAGTGCAACCCAACACCGTCCCGACATCATTCTCATGGATATCATGCTCTCGGGCGAGATGGACGGTATCGAGGCGGCTCGGCACGTCAAAACCAGTCTAGACATTCCGGTGGTGTTCATCACCGCCTACGCCGATGAGGCCACGCTTGACCGCGCCAAGGAAGCGCAGCCGTTTGGGTACATTATCAAACCGTTCAAAGAACGCGAGCTGTACTCCACGATTAATATCGCGCTGTACAAGAGCAAGATAGACAAACAGATCCTGCGGCAAGAGCGCCTGTTCGGGGCCATTCTCGACAGCATGGACGAGGCGTTGATAGCGGTCGACACCGAAGGGCGCGTTCAGTTTCTGAACCCGGCGGCCGAGACGCTCACCGGCTGGCCCGAGGACGAAGCCTACGCGCGGCCGGTTGACACGGTGTTGGAGCTGCTGAACGCTCACACCGAGGCGCCGACGACTTTGCCTCTGAACGGAACGCAGCTCGCAACGCCGCGCTCCACGCTGCGCTTCGATGACCTTTTGCTTAACAATCGCCACGGAGGCCGGCTTCATATCACCGGCACCATTACTCCGGTGCAGTACGCCTCGGGAGAGCCCGAAACGTATCTTATCGCGTTCAAGGACATCACCGCGGTACGCCGGATGTCTGCCACCCTCGCCTACCAGGCAAGCCACGACGCGCTTACCGGGCTTCTGAACCGCCGAGAGCTCATAGCCCAGCTCGCTGAGTTGACGGAAGCTCCGGCGCAGAATCGCCCCACGCACAGTTTCATCTCGGTTGATATCGATCAGTTCAAGATCATAAACGACGTATGCGGGCACGTGGCCGGCGATGAACTGATTCGCCAGTGTGCTCAAGAGCTGCGCGAGTATGTAGATGAACTGCGCGACGCCCAACAACACCTGGTAGGACGCCCCGGTGGTGACGAGTTCGCGGTTAGCCTATACCGCCACGAACTCAACGACGCCGTTGAGCACGCCGAGCGGATCCGCGAGTTGTTCAACCGCCGGTTTATCTGGCACGAGCACGTGTTTCAAGTCTCCGCGAGTATCGCGGTGGTCCCGATTCTCCAGGACACCGCCGATACCTACACCGTGATCGCGGCTGCCGACGATGCGCGTTATCTTGCCAAGGAGGAAGGCGGGAACCGGATCAAGGTCTACGAGAACAAGAGCGCTACCTTTGTGCAGCGCCGTGGCGAGATGCACTGGATATCGCGGCTCACTACCGCGATCGAGGAAAATCAGTTCGTACTGTACGGGCAACCGATCCTACCGGTGCGAGACGACCTGTCCGAGAAACTCGAGATTCTCATTCGGCTACGCGACAGCGAGAACAAGCTCCACTATCCGGGAGACTTCATACCGGCGGCCGAGAAGTATCACCTCATGCCGCAGGTAGACCGCTGGGTAATTCGCGAGTCAATTGCCTACGCCGCACGCAGGTCAAAGATCGAGTCCTCATCGCGCCCGCTCTGCATCAACATCTCGGCGGGATCAATCGCGGACAAAACCTTCGTTGAGTTTCTGTTGTCCGAGCTATCGCTGCTTAAGCTGGATCCAAAGCTCATCACCTTGGAGATAACCGAGACCACCGCAATCGAGAACCGCAGCAGCGCGATTGGGGTGATCGAGGCTCTGCGCGAGGCCGGGGTTTCGTTTGCGCTCGACGACTTCGGGAACGGTTTTTCGTCTTTTGCGTATCTCAAGGACCTGCCGTTCGATTACCTCAAGATAGACGGCTCGTTCGTCAAAGATGTAGACACCAACGCGGTGCATTACGCGCTCGTCGACGCTGTCAACCGCATTGGGCACACCATAGGGATGCTCACGATCGCGGAGTTTGTTCATAGCGACAGCGTTCGTCGCACTTTGATCGATATCGGCGTTGATTATCTTCAAGGCTACGAGCTCGCGATGCCTGCGCCGTTGGGCCATGATCACGAGCTCGCGACAACGTAATTTTTCGTCTCCGGAAACCGCGCACCCATGACACACTCACACCACGCCGCACACCGCCGTCCGAGACCATGGGCGTTAATCGGTATGAAACACTGCGGGAAAACCACCACCGGACGGCTGCTCGCTAGCTTGAGCGGCCGAGTCTTCCTCGACCTCGATGAGCTCATTCGCTCGTGTTTCGCCGCCGAGAATCGCATCGAGACAGCGCCTTCGGTTCGCGAGATCTACCGCGAGCACGGGCGCGAGGAGTTTCAGCGCTACGAGCGCGCGGCTGCCGACGAGTTCGCGCGGCGGACCTCAACACACCAAGGAGCGTGCGTGCTGGCGTGCGGCGGCGGCGTGGTCGAGAACAAGCCCGCGATCGAGCGGCTTGCCGCGATTAGCGTTGTTGTTTATCTTGACGACGATCCGGATGTGCTGTTTGAACGCGTTGTGGCCGGCGGAATCCCGGCCTTTCTCGACTCTGCCGATCCTCACGCAGCATTCACCGCACTCTGGGCCGCTCGCGATCCCTTGTATCGAGCGTACGCCGAGCAGGTAGTCAAGATATCGGGGCAGAGCCCTGAGCAGCTCGCGAGCAAACTCTATACAGTTATGCAGGAGTACGGCGATGTCCGGTAGCAGCTTTGGCAGAGCGTTTCGGCTTACAACATTCGGCGAGTCCCACGGCGGCGCGGTCGGGGTAGTACTCGACGGCGTGCGCCCCGGGGTTGCACTCGAGACATCCGATATCCAGGCCCAACTCGACCGCCGCAAGCCCGGGCAGTCCAGTGTCGGCACGCCGCGCAAGGAGCCCGACACCGTGAATCTGCTCTCGGGCGTGTTCGAAGGAGAAACCACCGGGACTCCGATTCTCATGATCCTCTACAATGCCGACGCCGACCCCTCGGCCTATAACGAGATCAAGACGATGTTCAGACCCGGGCACGCCGATTACACCTACTTGATGAAGTACGGTCGCCGCGACTGGCGCGGAAGCGGCCGCGCTTCCGGCCGCGAGACCGCCGGGCGCGTCGCCGCGGGTGCGGTCGCGCGCAAGCTGCTCGCCGAGCGCGGCGTGGAGGTGCTTGCTTACACCGTTGCAGCAGGCGGTATTGCATGCAGGACATTTGCAGCCGACGAGATCGAGCGCAACCCTATGCGCGCCTGCGACGGCGACGCGGCGGCCGAGATGGTGCGCTACGCCGAGACCTTGAAGGATGCACACGACAGTATGGGCGGGATCGTGGAGTGTCGCATCCGTGGCGTTGCCGCCGGCCTCGGCGAGCCGGTGTTCGACAAGCTCGACGCCGAGTTCGCTCACGCGATGCTCTCGGTGGGCTCGATCAAGGGTATTGAGTTCGGCGCCGGGTTCCGCGCGGCCGAGATGACCGGCAGCGAACACAACGATCAGATGGGCCCCGAGGGCTTCGTAACCAACAACTCCGGCGGCATAATCGGCGGGATCAGTAGCGGCGAAGAGATCGTGTTTCGCGTGCCGGTGAAACCCACCTCCTCGATCGCGAAGCCGCAACGCACCGTAGACCTCACCGGCGAGGAGCGCGTCATCCGCACCGAGGGGCGCCACGATACCTGTATCTGTCCGCGAATCGTACCGGTAGTCGAGGCGATGGCCTGCATTGTGCTCGAGGACCACTACAAACGCCACGCGGCGATGATTGCCTAAGCAGCCCTAACGCGCTACGCTGTGGCCATATGCTTGAGATAGTTCGTGCGATCGCCGAGTACGCCCCTTGGATAGTGGTGGCGTTGCTCACGCTCAACCTCAGTCAGCGCCGCCACCTCGAACACGGCGAGCGAAAGCGCTTCGCAACGCTGTACCTCAGTGTCTTGGTTCTGGTGCTGTTTGCTTCGTCGCACCTGATACTGCTGTATGGTCTTCCCACCGCGACCCTGGGAGTGGTAGTGCTGCTAATCGTGGGTATAGCCGGCGTGTTTCACGAACAGGTGCTCCCGTTTCGGTTTCGGTGCGGGTCGTGCGGAACCAACCTTACACCGAAACGAGTACTGTATTACGACTCCAATCAATGCCGGGACTGCGACCAAGGCACCCACGATGCCTAGAAGCGACTGCCTCGACGCGCGTAGTACAACCACAACAGGAGCCCACCAAACGCTATGAGGGTTACCGGCCACCACATCCCGACAACACGCCGGAAGTCGCGTTGAATAAGGTCTAGGCTGAACATTAGAAACACGACCGAAAGGAGAATCATCGCGGCGGCCGGAATCTGAAGGGTGACGCGCGCGGGCTGTACCTTTGTGCGAGCGTAGACCGCGAGCGATGCGCCGGTTATCGTCATGAACAGCGGCCAGATCCGGACAAGCCCTACGCTCGACATGACGGTATTCAGCAGCAAGAACACCAGCCCTACAAGCGTTAGAATCATGCCGACAAACACGTAGCCTTCCGGGCCGTCCTTCGCGAAGGCCAAGTACAGCAGCATGAACCCGACGATCAGCGGAATCACGGTCCAGAGCGCCCAGGTGTCGGGCATGAGCCCGGCGGTGCGCAGCAGCAGCACCGCGCCGATCAACACAAACGTAATGCCGAACACCAGAAACTTGTGGGGAAACCTTTGCGAGGGTGTAGTTCGACCTGTAGATGTCACGGCGCTGCCTTCCTGAAGAGCGAGTCTACCAGATAGTAAATCACTTGCCAATCGGCAGTTTCATCGTTATAATGCCATTTCGTATGAGACACTACCCAGCCTTACCGGTTAAGGTAACGGCCTTTCTGGTCACGGTTCTCGTCGCCACCGGGCTAACCGCCTTCAACGGAAGTGAGTCATACTACATCGTAGGCAACCGTGAAACGGCCTCGGAGTTGGAGAAACTCTTTGATGTTCTCAACAACACCGAAGAGCTGTCCGCGCGTGATCGCAGCGTAGTTATCGAGCAAATCGCGGCAAATCTGCACCGCGCGGGCCATCCCGAGCGGATGAAAGTCTTTCTAACCGAGTACGTCGAGGAACATCGTGACGACCCGTACAACGGCTATTATCTCCTACTCGTTGCACAATACTACGACTCCAACGGTGGCAAACCGGTCGCACAGCACTACTACGAGCGGCTCTTAACGAACTACCCCAACCTAGAAGTTCGGGGAGAATCCATCCATTTCCAGGCACTTCAGCGACTGGTGGAGCTCACCGACAACGACCAAGACCGCCTCGAGTACTACCGTCGCATCACCGAGGACTACCACAACAAGGTAGATATCGGACAGAAGTACTTTTACCTCGCGCGCAGCTACGAGAACCTCGGACTTTGGGACAACGCCTACGAGGCGTACCGCGAGTTTTTGAAACACCCCGACTCTACAGTGCCCGGGTACCCGGACGCCCACCGCGAGATCGAGGCGAAGGTGAGTTTCTACGACTCCCCGCGCGACTGGACGCGTGAAAGTCTCGACGATCTGGTTCGCGATATCAAGGTTGCGCTCAGCCGCCAGAGCCCCAATCAGTTGCTGCGCCACCGCGCGAAGGAAAACTTCTTCGCGATGTCTTGGGAGCAACAGGAATCGGACTTCAACAGCCGCATAGAGTTCGATATCGGAACCTTTATGCAGCGCCGTCCCGTTCGCTACTCGCGCGATCTCGAGATTAGCTCAAACGCTCGCGAGGCCTACCTGCGCACCTGGAACTGGTCGTATCGTATCAACACCTGGTACCTGTACTTCCGGCGGGTAGACTTTCCGGCGGACCCTGAAATCCACAACAACTGGGAATGGGCCGGGGTATATTTCGGCGAACAACTCTAACTCCATTGGTACGATACGGCGCCACAGCTATCTCAACCGGAGCGTTCGGTTCGCCGATAGTATAGGCAGATGCACCGGAACTCACGCGCTACCAGAGACAAGCTGTTACTCATCGCATTCAT
>SLBH01000099.1 GCA_007126415.1 Spirochaetales bacterium | reverse complement strand
TCGGGCGGCTCCCATTCTAGGGTGAAGGTGTTCGACTGTAGATACCCCTGTTCATCCACCGGCGGCGGGACAAACACAACCGGATCCGGCGGCGTGCGGTCGCGCTCGTACACAACCGTAGACGGTGCCGACCAGTTTCCGGCGCGGTCCTTGGTGACGATGCGGAAGTACCACCTCCCGTCCTCGTCGGCTTCGAGGCGCGTTCGCCGGGCACCGGCGTCGAGTCGCGGCTTGAGCGGAACCTCGGCATTCGGGTCTCGGCTCCAGACGTAGTTAAACGCCTCGATTCCGGACGGGTCAGGCGGCGGCTGCCACGCCACCTCTACTTCATCTCGCCGCGATCGCCCGCCGTCGGCAAAGTTCACCGGCGTGACGCGCGGCGGAGCCACGCTTTGGTCGGGTTCCAGATAGGTGAGCGCGGTGCGCGTCTGCGTCGCCCAGTTGTGCCAGAACACATGGATACGGTCGCGAAATCGCATTGGCGTCGCGAAGCGTGAAGCGCCGGTCATGAGACTGAGGCTCTGTTCCGACCACGTCTGTCCTACTCGTTGCGAGAGGAACACGTTGCTACTCCCGCGGGGGTTATCGAACCACAGCACGTACACGGTATCGTTTTCGACCAAGACGCGCGGATAGTTCGCAACCTCGAGCCGAGTAGTCACCGCGTCGGGTTCCGAGATGAACTCACCGTCTCGGCCTAACTCAACATAGTAAATCTGCGGAGCGCCCCCTGCGAGGCGGCGCTCCCAGGCGAGTGCGAGCCGATCGTTGATACGTTCGAGCACCGGGCGTTGATTGTCGTAGCTGTAGGAATCATCGGCTTCGTTTGGATTGTAGAACTCGCTCAGCCGGCGCACATCGCTCCAGGTTTGCCCGCCGTCTTCGCTGTACTTGTGATACAGCTGATAGGTGGTGCGCTCGCGCGGGTCTACGCTCTGAAACACCACGTGTTCGCGCCCATTGAGCGAAGCGTGAGCCGGTAGGAAGTTCAGGCCGAGCTCGCGCCGATCAACCAGCGACTCAAGCGACGACCAGTCGCTTCCGTCGGGTGAGGTGCTGTAGAGAATGCTCTGAATGAGTCCGATGTTCTGACTGACGAACAACAGCAGCCCGCCGTCCTCGGTCTTGAAAAGACGCGGAGAGACGATCGTGGTGTCGGACTCTACACCCCCGACATCCTCGAAGCTTCTGCCGTAGTCGGTGGAGCGCAGGATTCGCGTCTCGGTCGCGTCTTTGGCGACCGCCACGTAGAGGTGATCGCGGTCGTCTATCCGCGCGGAGAACACCATGGGAGCCGATTCGCGGCTATACTCGATAGGGCCTGCGAAGCGGTGCACGGTGTCCCAGTTGCGCCCGTCTTCGGTTCGACGCAGACCGAGATAGATTTCACCGCGATTCTCGCCGGCCGGAACAATCTCTTGATACACTACAGCCGCAAACTCGTCACCGGCGTGGCTTTCGGGAAACCGCGCGTTATCGGTCTCGACGTTCCGAGGCGGCTCAAAGAACAACTGTTGCGCCGAGACCGCGCTGCAGGTGGCGACAAACAGCATCACACCGAAGAGCAGGCGCAGGAGCATGCCTCGGGGAAGCAGAGGGGCTCGAGATTGTCGTTCCGTGGTGCTTACACGAACTCTCACACGCAGTTCCTCAGATCCCCAGTCTCGACGTGATGCGCTGGTGCAACCGTTGCAGCGGCGGGTATCCGGCGTTCGCATCGTCTTGCATAAGATTCTGAACGATCGAGTACGCTTGCGCAATGTTTCCTTGAATGAATAACGCTTCGGCGCGGCGATACTGCTGCTCGGCGGTGGAGGATAATGCCACCGTCGCCTGACCGCCGGTGCGGATCCGGACCTGGTCGAGCAACGCCTGCGCTTCGCTGTTGTTGGGGTTTAGGTCGAGCGCTTCTTCGAGCAGCTGCATCGCCGCCCGGTCCTGGCCGAGCCCGCCCCCGGCGATATTCTGCGCCTGGGCAAACAGCTCATCGGATCGCCGCTCCTGCGCTACGGTGACCGGGTCGGGTCGCAGGCCGGCTTCGATCTCGAGCTCCGCAACGAGATCATCGAGCCCGGGGTAGTCGGGGTTGATCTCTTTCAGTACCTCGAGCTCGGTAAGCGTTGCAATCGGGTCGACGCTGTCGCGCTCGGCGAGCACATCCTCGAGTCGCCGTTCGAAGACTTGCGCAAAGTTATCTCCTTCACGAAGCTCGATGATCCGAAGCTGCAGCAGACGGGCCTCCCAGTTATTGGGGCGTATTGCGATGACGTTCTCGAGGTTGCGCTCGGCGCGGTCGAGGAAGCGCTCAGCCTCCTGTTCGACATCGTTCCGGTACAGATCGCGACCGCGCTCGAAGTCCTCCTGCGCGATATTGAGATAGTTCGACAACACCGGAAACAGCGGGTCGGCCTCGGTCAAGACGCGTTCGTCCTCAAAATTGAGCGCCGCGTTCACGAGCCCCAACAAGCGTTCGATCTCGGCGTTCTCGGTTACGTTCGTCTCTTCCCAGAGCCGCCGCGCCTCGAGCAGCTCGTCCTGAGCCGCGATGTACTCCTCGTCGTCGTAGAGCCGATTAGCAGTCTGAATACGCTCGCGCACCTCTTGCACGATGCGTTGATTGCGCGCTTCTTGAATTTCCACCCCCAGCGCCACGATGCGCTGATCGATCGCATCTCGGAACTCCGGGTCGTCCTGAAGTTCGAGTGCGTCATAAAACCGAGTGCGAGCCTCCTCCCAGTACTCACGCGCAACCTCCACCTCCAGGTTCGCGATCGCCTCCTCGGTTTGTTCGAGTAACTGCTCCCCTTCGGCACGCAGCTCCATCGACTCGGCGAGGTACTGGTCGCTGCGTTCGAGTATCTCGGCAATGCGTGCGTATACATCGTCGAACAAGCCGGCGAACTGCTCGGTTCTCGTAATCCAGAGCTCAACGAACGGCTGCCCGCGCACGAGATCATCGCTTTGCCCCAGGAGCTCGGCGTACGCGCGCACACGCGGCGCGAGTTCGTCGAGCTCAGACAGGTACGGCTCGAGCAGTTGGCGAGCCTGCGCCGGATACCGAAGAACAAGCGCCTCGACGTCGGCGGGGTCGTCTTCGAACTCATCGGCGAGCTCGTCCTGGAGCTGCTCAGGTAACTCTTGTGCTTCCTCGGCCTCCACGGCGTCGTCGCCCAACCCGAGCTGCGCAACATCGTCGCGGCCGAGATCATCGAGCGGAGGAGGGTCCTGCCCCAACTCGGCCGCGCTTACACCCCCCGGTGTCTCAAAACCCGGCGGTTGCTCGCTTCCGTCCAGATAGCGCTCGGCACGCTCGTACGCCTGAAATATCTCGGTGAACGCGA
>SLBH01000135.1 GCA_007126415.1 Spirochaetales bacterium | reverse complement strand
CGAGCATGCGGGCGAGCGACCCGTTGAACACGATCTCCCCGCCGCCGCTACCGGCCGCCGGTCCCATCTCGATCACATGGTCGGCGGCCATGATCACCTCGGGATCGTGCTCAACCACGAGCAGGGTGTTCCCGGCGTCCCGCAGCCCGCGCAGCACGCCGATCAGCCGTCCGATATCGCGCGAATGTAGCCCGATACTCGGCTCGTCGAGTACAAACAAGGTATTAACAAGCGAGGTTCCTAGTGCGGTGGTGAGGTTGATGCGTTGCACCTCGCCACCGCTGAGCGTGCGCGACTGACGGTCGAGCGTGAGATACCCGAGCCCCACCTCGAGCAGGTATTGAAGCCGCGTAGTGACACCCGAGAGAATCAACGCAAGCGGGTCATCGCCGCTCTGCGTAACGCCGACGTTCTCACCGAGCCGGGCGCGGGCAAAGCGTTCCATCACGCGGTGTGATTGCTCTATCGGCATGCAAACGACGTCGTCGAGACCGTATCGCTCGCCGTCTATCGCAAGCTTCCAGAGCAAGGACTCCGGTTTCAAACGCGCGCCCTCGCAATCGGGGCAGAGGCCGTAACTCCTATAACGCGACAGCAACACGCGGATATGCATCTTGTAACTGCGCGACTCCAGCCAGGCAAAAAAGCGCGAGACTCCGTACCAGACACCCTCGTCCCAATCGCCTTCGCCTTCTATCACCCAACTGCGGTGGGCCTCGCTGAGATCCCGCCACGCGACGGTTGTCGGCACGCCGCGAACCTTCGCAAACCGCAACAGGTCGTCGCGGCACTCGGAGTAGCTTTCGGTTTCCCAGGGCTTGACGGCGCCTTCTTCAAGACTCAAACGATCGTCCGGGATCACGAGGTTGTAATCTATGCCGATCACCCGCCCAAACCCGCGGCAACTCTCGCACGCGCCCACCGGCGAGTTGAACGAGAACATTGCCGCGATCGGATCCCGGTAATGCGTGTCGCAGTCGGGGCAATGAAGATCGACCGAGAAACGCCGAGAATCGAGCAGTGTCTTGCGATCGGGCGAGTATAGCGCAACCGCAACGCGACCACGCCCGGTCTGCAACGCGGCCTCAAGAGCCTCAACGATTCGGCCGCGTTGGGATCGGCTGAAGCGAACACGATCCTGAATGACCTCGAGCAGACCGTCGCGCTCGGCTCCGAAACGCGTATAGCCTTGTGACCGCAGCACCTCCTCCAGAGACTCGCGCGAGGATCGCTTCGGCACCGGTACCTCGAACCAGATCACGAGCGGAAGCTCACGATCTCCGTCGTCGAGTTCGGAGAGCCACTCGACGAGCGCATCCCAGATACTCTCCGGGTCGTCCCTCCGAACCGCGCGCCGGCATGAGCCGCAGAACAACTCGGCGGCGCGAGCGTACAGCAGCTTGAGATAATCGTTGAGCTCGGTCATGGTTCCGACTGTGGAGCGCGAGGTGCGAACCGGATTGGTTTGGTCGATCGCGATGGCCGGCGGAATTCCCGAGATGCGTTCGGCCTTGGGCTTATCCATTCGATCGAGAAACTGCCTTGTATACGCCGAAAAGGTTTCCACGTATCGCCGCTGACCCTCGGCGTATACCGTATCAAACGCGAGCGATGACTTCCCGGAACCGCTCACGCCGGTTACCACGGTGATGGCGTTCAGCGGGATAGCAACGCTCACGCTCTTCAGGTTATTGGCGTACGCCCCTTCTATACGAATGGTCTGATCGTGTGTACTCACGGTGGTGTTCATTTCCTCAGTTCATTGCTGCCGGAGGGCACGGTTCGGCCCTCATGCGGGTCTATTTAAGATAGCGCCGCTTCAATTGATTTGACAACTCATCGCGAGGCGGCCTATGCTTCGGTAAGGTGCGCTTTGGCACCGCGAGCGCAACACACAACAAGGGGGCTTCACATGGAACCGTTCCTCGGCGAGCAGTTTTTGCTCACCACCGAAACCGCGCGAGAGTTATATCATCAGCACGCCGCCAAGATGCCGATCTACGATTTCCACTGCCACCTCCCACCGCGCGAGATCGCTGAGAACCGCCGCTATGCCAACATTAGCGAGATATGGCTGCACGGCGATCACTACAAGTGGCGCGCGATGCGGACTAATGCCGTACCGGAAGAGAAGATCACCGGCTCAGCCTCGGACCACGAGAAGTTCCAAGCCTGGGCCGAAACCGTGCCGCGGACGATCGGAAACCCGCTCTACCACTGGACGCATATGGAGCTGCGTCGTTTCTTCGGCATAGAGGAACTACTCAATCCCGAAACCGCCGAATCCGTCTGGCGGCGGACCTCGGAGATGCTCGCCTCGCCTGAGTTTGCGGTTCACGGACTGCTCGAACGTATGAAGGTTAAGCTCGTTTGTACCACCGACGATCCGGCCGACGATCTGGCGTATCACAAGGCGATCGCGGCCGACAAGAACTGCAGCACTCGCGTTGTGCCGGGCTTCAGGCCCGACAAAGCGCTTCAGATCGGGAGCGGAAGCGCGTTCCGTTCCTACCTAGAACTGCTCGGAGCAGCAGCCGAGATGGATATATCGGGACTCACGAGCCTGAAGGACGCGCTTTCGAAACGCATCGAGTATTTTCACCACGTCGGTTGCCGAATTTCCGACCATGCTCTAGTAGAACCGGTTGCAGCCGACGCCGGCGAGCGCGAGATCGATGCGATCGTTCGCAAAGCACTCAACGGCACCGAGCTAACCACCCACGAGGTTGAGCAGTACGTCACCCACATGCTCGTGTATTTGGGGCGCGAGTATCGCCGTCACAACTGGACGATGCAGCTGCATATCGGGGCACGCCGCAACAACAACACACGCATGTTTCAGCATCTCGGCCCCGACAGCGGATTCGACTGCATGGCCGACGGACGCCTCGCCGCTCCGTTGACGCGTTTTCTCGACAGTCTCGAGCAGACCGACGAGCTACCGCGAACCGTGATCTATATACTCAATCCGCGCGATAACGACCTCGTCGCAAGCCTGATCGGCTGCTTTCAAGGCGGCGAGGTACCGGGCAAGATGCAGTTCGGCTCGGGCTGGTGGTTCAACGATCAAAAGGACGGCATGACGCGACAGATGCTTGCGCTCGCGAATATGGGGCTGCTCAGTCGCTTCATCGGCATGTTGACCGACTCACGCAGCTTTCTCTCGTTCCCGCGCCATGAGTACTTCAGGCGCCTACTGTGCGACATCCTCGGCGGCTGGGCTGAGAACGGTGAAGCGCCGCGCGACATCGAGCTCCTCGGCGGCATGGTCGAGGATATCTGCTGGAACAACGCCGAGCGCTACTTCGGTATAGAACTCGAGCCGTAGACCGCGAATACATGCGT
>SLBH01000051.1 GCA_007126415.1 Spirochaetales bacterium | reverse complement strand
GAGGAGCTCTCGGGTATCATGGCCGGAGAGCTGACCGGCACGCTTACCACAACCGGGCTCGACATTATGGAGCTACAGCTTCGCGATCGCGAACACGATATGGAACAAGCGCGCTGGCGCGAAGAGATGATCTACATTCGCAATCTCCAACGCCGGCTGCGCAGCGCCATGGTACATTCCGACTACTTCGTCACCGGGACGCTTCAAACGCTCGCCGACGAAACCGCGGTTGCGACCGCGCAAGAGGTGCAGCGCACCATCCTGATCACCGCGATAGCGGTGGGAGCGCTGCTCGCAGCGGCCATCGGCGCGTTGGTCGCGGGAACACGGTTTCTCGAGGTTGCGAACCGCAACCTCGAGCGCAACGTTCGCGAGCGTACGCGCGCGATCCAGAGCTTGCTCGACTTCTCAGGGCAAGGCTTTCTCTCGTTTGGGCCCGACCTCATCGTCGGACCGGAGCACTCTCGCGAATGCGAGCAGATTTTTGGGACACCGATCGTGGGAGAGTGGTTGCCGGCGCTTCTCTATGACGAGGAACGCCGACGTTCGGAGTTCAGCGACGCTTTGGCGCTGGTGTTTAGCGGAACGTGTCGGCCCGAGGTGGCGTTTGAGCTGCTCGACGACACCGTGGATCTCAACGAAAAAGTTGTAGAGTTAGAGTTTCGTCGCATAGACGCTTCACGCATGATGTGCTCCCTGCGCGACGTAACCGAGGAACGGCGCTTGTCGGAGAAGGTTACTGAGGCCAACGAGCTACGTGAGATGCTTCTCGGGATCGTGGTGAACCGCGCGCAGTTTGCTCGGTTGCGGCACGAAGCGCAACAGGTGCTCGATGCGATGCGCGAGCACGTTACCGACGGCTTCTTCGAGGCTTCGCGCTCCGACCGCGACGTGCTTGTGCGAACGGTGCACACCTTTAAGGCCAACGCCGCGGTGCTCAAGCTCAGCCGGGTTGTTGATGCGGCGCACCAACTCGAGCAGGCGATGAGCGACCTCGGTGTTCTCACCGACGGCACCGCGGTAGCTGAGGCGCTGAGTAGTCTCGAAAGAACCTATTGCTCCGAGCTTCGAACGATAGAGGAGCACCTCGGAAGCGAGTGGGTCTCGGAAGAAGAGACGGTGGTGATCCCGCGAACGAAGCTCGAGCGCCTCGAGCGAAAGTTGCGCCATAGCGGTAACGGGAAGACCGCCGCAGCCGAAGAGCTTCGCGAGCTACAGATGTTGCATTTCGGAGAACTTGAACCGCGGTTCTCGGGGCTCATCGAGGATCTTGCCGGAAAACGCGGCAAGCGGCTTGCCCCGTTGCGGTTCGAGGGCGGCGACGTGAAACTCGAGATGCATCAGCTCGAAACCCTGTCGCACGCGATCACACACTTGATCAGGAACATGGTCGACCATGGCATCGAGCGGCCGCGAGAGCGCGAGGCCGCCGGGAAGGCGCCCGAAGGCGAGATCAAGATCGCGGCTCGTGAACGCAACGGGAGCATAGATATCGCCGTGGAGGACGACGGACGCGGAATCAACCTCGAGGCGGTGCGCCGGACCGCGATCGAACGCGGACTGCTTTCGAGCGATGCCGGCGTTGAGGAGGAGCAACTACTGCGGATCGTGTTTAAGTCCGGATTCTCGACTGCGGCAGCGGTTACCGCTACCTCCGGACGCGGCGTCGGCATGACGGCCGTCCGCGACGCAATGCAGCAACTGAACGGGCGGATCTCGGTTATGACCGGCGACGGGCAGGGAACGCGTTTTGTGATGCGGGTTCCTCGAGCGGTACCACAGCGGATTTCACAGCAAATGCGAGGAGTGACGGCAAATCATGAAAGCTGAGTATGCTAATGTGTTTATTCGAAGTGCAGTTCACGTTTTTCAGAAAGAGCTCGGAATTCGACTTACGCGTGAAAGCGTGAACCGAAAAAACTCGCCGATACCGAGCCTGCCGGTCTCGATTGTACTCGGGATCACCGGCTCGGTGCGAGGTCAGGTCGTGTACTCGATGGACCGGAGCTTCGGCGAGGATATCGCGCACGTTATGGTACCAAACAAGCTGCCGAGTGAGCTCAAGAAACTCGTGAATAGCGCGGTCGGCGAGATCGCCAACATGGTTACCGGTCAAGCGAGCATAGAACTCGCGGGGCAGGACCGCGTAATTCACCTTACACCCCCTGCGGTGTTCACCGGAACCGATCTTGCCGTCGATTTTCTCGAGGTGCCGACTATCTGCCTGCGCTTGTTATCCGAGATGGGTGTCCTCGAGATCAACATTGGTCTCGAAGAGCTAGGAGGAAACGGATGAAAACCGGATTGGTTGTGGACGATGCCGCAATCATGCGGATGCGGCTACGAGAGATCCTTGAGCCCAAATACAAAGTGGTCGGTGAAGCAGGCGATGGTGATGAAGCGCTGCGACTCTTCAAGAAGCTGGAGCCGGACTTCATCACGCTCGATATCTCGATGCCGGGTACCAACGGTATGCAGGCGCTCGAGCAGTTACGGGCCGACCATCCCGGAGCGAAAGTGGTGATCGTGAGTGCCGTAGGTCAGAAAAGGTTGGTGATCGAGGCGCTTCAGATGGGCGCCGCCGATTTCGTGATCAAGCCCTTTGAGGCCGACCGAGTGCTTGAGGCCATAGAACGGTTGTTCTGCGTTGAGGGTGCCGCCAAGTAACGGCTCTTTAAACTGAGCCCGCGGTGTGTTATTTATTGTGTCGATATGACGCTAACCACCGCTGCGCTCCTCGGCATCCTGCAGGGAATCACCGAGTTCATTCCGGTCAGTAGCTCCGGTCATCTCGCACTTGCGCGAGCCTTCCTTGGGTACGATCTCGACCCCGGCATCACGTTCGAGATCGTGGTGCATTTCGGTTCGTTCTGCAGTATCGCGGTTTTTTTTCGACGCGAGCTTGGTATGCTCGTGCGGGCCGTGGTCCACACGGTGCGGCGGTCCGGGAAGCGTCTCGCCGGCTACACCGAAGACTCCGGGGTCCGCTTAGTTCTCATTATACTGTTGAGCATGGTGCCGGCCGGGCTCGTCGGCGTCACGATGAAGTCGGCGGTTGAGCGGGCTTTCGTGAACCCGGTACTCGTCGGGGCTATGCTGCTGGTAACCGGCGCGCTCCTGTTCTCAACGCGCTTCGTGCGCAACCCTTCGGGGCGCGTCACCGCGCGAAAGGGGGTCATGATCGGCGTCGCGCAGGCGGTAGCAATTCTGCCGGGCATTAGCCGCTCGGGTTCCACGATCTCGGCCGGGTTGTGGCTGGGCGTAAATCGCGACGAGATAGCGCGTTTTTCGTTTCTTATGGTGCTGCCGATTCTCGCGGGTGCAATGTTACTCGAGACGATCGAGGTTATGCAGG
>SLBH01000234.1 GCA_007126415.1 Spirochaetales bacterium | reverse complement strand
TCATTTCTCACCTCCGGGCGACCGCTTCGGCTTCGTGCGGCCCGTCAAGAACCGCCTGCGGCCGAAGGTAGCCGGTGCGGAGGACGCCGGATAGCTTACGGTTGTCGTCAACTTACGCCCATGTTCATACGGAGCGAGTTTGAATCCCTGAGGGCCGGAGTACTGCGACAACCCGCGGTGCAGGCTGTAACACATAAACAGCAGAACCGCCGCGAACGGTAGTCCGGTAGCGATTGCCGCGGTCTGCAACGCGACCAAGCCGCCTCCGACGAGTAGCGTTGCGGCCACCACGCCCTCCAAGATCGCCCAGAACAGGCGCTGTAACAGCGGCGGATCGGGGTTTCCGCCCGCGGTAATGATATCGATCACCATCGAGCCCGAGTCTGATGAGGTCACGAAAAAAGTAACGATTACGAGCACGGCAAGTCCTGAGATTACCTCGGACAACGGAAAGTTCTCGAACAGCAGAAAGAGCGCAACCGGAATATTCTCCTGCACCGCTTCGGCCATGCCGCCGCCTCCCAGGAGGTCGATGTGTAGCGCGCTGTTACCGAACACCGTGATCCACAAGAACGTAATCAAGGTAGGGACGAACAAGACGCCGAGAATGAACTCGCGAATGGTGCGTCCATAGGAAACCCGCGCGATAAACATTCCGACAAACGGTGACCACGCGATCCACCATCCCCAGTAAAACACCGTCCAGCCGTGCTGCCAGTTTGTCGCCTCGTAGGTCTCGTTCCAGGTAGAGAGCTGGGGCAGATGTTGCAGATAGTACCCGATGTTCTCTCCGAACGCGTTCAAGATGAACAAGGTTGGCCCAAGCACCAACACGAACAACAGCAACACCACCGCCAACAACAGGTTAATCTCGGACAACCGACGGATGCCGGCCTTGAGCCCCATAACTACCGACCAGGTTGCGAGCGCGGTGATACCGGCGATCAGCGCCACCTGTATCCCGGGACTCTGACCAATGCCGAAGAGGTGATCGAGCCCGGCGTTAACCTGTTGAACCCCCAACCCCAGCGAAGTGGCAACGCCGAACAAGGTAGCGACGGTAGCGAGAATATCGATGAAGTTCCCGACCGGGCCGTAGATACGCTCCCCGAGCACCGGATAGAACACCGACCGGATCGAGAGCGGAAGCCCTTTGTTGAAACAGAAGAACGCGAGCGAGAGGCCGACCATTGAGTACACCGCCCACGGGTGGAGGCCCCAGTGCAGAAACGTCAGATCCATCGCGACGCGCGCCGCTTCAGGAGTACCGGGCTCGGCCAGGGGCGAGGCCACAAAGTGAAACATCGGCTCCGCCACGCCGTAGAACAGCAGCCCGATTCCCATACCGGCGCTGAACAGCATCGCGAACCAAGCCCGCGTTGTGAACTCGGGTAAGGCGTACTCGCCCCCGAGGCGCACATCACCGAAGCGGCCGATCAGGAGCGCGAGAACGAACACGAGAATGATGTTCATTGTCAGTATCAGAAACCAACCGGCCGTCACGGAAATCAGGAGCTGGAGCTGCTCGAACAACCCGAGCACGTTTTCGTGGTTCACGATCGTGAACAACACCGATCCTATGATGATCGCGGCCGAGATGAAGAACACCCACGGGTGCACGTCGATGCTGTACCACTTCTGCTCGTCCTCAGGCTCTGCGGCTTCGGCCGAAACGTTCTTAACTTCGTCACTCATGATCTGCGTTTCACCCCACCTTGTGTCGTTTCACCTTCTTGGTAGTGGTCATCTCCATTGGTTCCTCGAGAATCTCGATGCGCTCGATTCGCTTATACGGCATGAGATCGCGATTAACCTCGGCGATGATCTCGTCGACCCGAGCTTTGATCTCCTCGGCAGTCGCGGCTTCTCCGGCTGCACCGGCGGTCTTGAAGAATTCGTAATTGGGATAGACCAGCGCCTCGATCCCCTCGGTTCGCATCTGCTCGTTCTTGAGGTATCCACGCACCATGATCTGTTCGAGCTCGTCGTATAACTGAAAATGGTCTTCGATCTCCTCGGGAAACACATTCTTACCGCCTTCGGTCACGATCATCGATTTCTTGCGGCCGGTAAGGTAGAGGTAGTTCTCGTGGTCCAGATACCCGACGTCGCCGGTTCGCAACCAGCCGTCTTCGGTGAAGGCCTCCGCGGTCGCCCGTTCGTTCTTGTAGTAGCCTTGCATCACCATCGGACCCTTCACCACGATCTCGCCGTTGCCGCGCTCATCGGGCTGATCGATGCGCATCTCGACCCCTACTACAACCTGACCAACCGACTGCTCCTTGTAATGGTCAACCGGATTGAGCGTGAGAATCGGTGAGGTCTCGGTCAAGCCGTAGCCCTGGACGAAATCGACGCCAAGTTGGTTGAAGGCTTTGAAGGTTGTGCTCGGAAGCGGGCCGCCGCCGCAGATACAGATGCGGTTGCTGTCGAGCGAGAGTTTGGCACGGATACCCTTGAACAGCACCTTTCCCGGATTGACGCCCAAGGTCTTCTTGACCGCGCCCGAGATCTCCATGAGAGCACGTACGATACCGTATACCACAACGCCCTTCTCGCGCACGCCCCGCATGAGCCCCTTCAGCATCTTGTTGAACAGCATTGGGATCGCGAGAAACATCGTGACCTGCCCTTGATTGAGGTCCTTCAGTATCTGGTTCACCACGAGTTTCTTGGCAAACACCACCTCGCAACCGACAGAGATCGCCTCGATGAAGACCGCGAGCATGCAGTAGGAATGATGCAGCGGCAAAAGAGCGTAGAACACGTCGTCGACGAGGATGTTCATCTTCTCTTGCGCGAGAAAACAGTCGCTCACGAAGTTGTGGTGCGTGAGCATGACCCCCTTCTGGTTCCCGGTGGTTCCCGAGGTGAACAGGATCGCGGCAAGGTCATGTTCCTGTGTCTGAGTTAGGCCCGGGAGGTCGTCGACCGGCGCTTCGCCGGCCGGGACCGACTCAGGCCCGCGCTCGTCGGCCACGATCTCCATGATATAGTTCGGCTTTGCTTTCGCGAGCGAGATGCGTTCGCGCAGCTTGAGCTTGTTCTTGGGGTCTAGCTCGTCGTACTTCTCTTCGTCGACGAAAAGCGCCCGAACGCCTGCAAACTTCATCAGCGCGACGATCTCATCGCTCTTGAGCTGATAGTCGAGCGGGACCACGGTGGCCCCCGCCATCAGCGTCGCGAGATACGCAACCGTCCACTCCGGCGAGTTCTTGCCGGTCACGGCAACCAGATCACCGGGCTTAACCCCCGCCCGCATCAGCCGTCTTGCAACCGCCACGATGGCTGTCCATGCCTCACGATAACTAAGAAACAGGTTGTCGGGCTCGTAGATCGAGAAGCAACGCCGGTCGGGATAACGCTCGGTGGTTATTCGAAACAGTTGTGGCAAGGTCGGCCACTCGCCGGTGAAATGCGATCCACGATACTGGTCGAGGAATCGCCATGGTTCGCGATCTCGTGACATGAACTCTCCTAATCTGCAGTGCTTCTTTCGACTCTATCCGAGCTCCAAGGCTCGCGCAAGGGTGAGAATCCCCTCGAAACCGAAAAATATGCAACACACGAAAAATATCAGTAGCATAAAGTAGGCGTGTCGCGCACGCTTTTCACGGTGTAGCCGTCGCGTGTACCGGTCGCTCATTTGTACTCGGGATCGCTCCCTTCGCACGCTCACTTCGCGCTTTCGTTGACACCTGCACGACAACCGGCGTAAGCTATTGCCATGTCGAGTGAGCATTCGTTAAGCGAGAGTCTCGAGATGTACCTCAAGGCGATCTACGTCATCGAGCAACGCAAGAAGGCGGCACGGGTCACCGATATCGCGCACGAACTGGGTGTGATCAATGCGTCGGTCACCGGAGCCCTACGTACGCTTTCCAAGAAAGGCTTGATCAACTACGCACCCTACGACCTCATCACCCTGACCGAGGAAGGCGCCACGGTTGCCGAGCACATCGTTGAAAAGTACCGAGCGCTGAAGGAGTTCTTCATCAAGGTGCTGGGAGTCGATCAGGAGACCGCCGAGGCCGAGGCATGCCAGATGGAGCATCGCGTTTCCGAGGTGGTGTTCGATCGCCTTCTGCAGTTCGTCCGCTACTACGAAACATGCCCGTTTGAGAAAGTGCATTGGAACGAGAGGCTCGGTTACTTCTGCAGCCACGCCGAGCGTGACTGCGACTACTGCGAACACCAACCCGGCGGCACCGCCGCCACCGCACAAAAGGCATAGCACCCAATCCGTAGAAAGAGCCCGGTCGTCGGCGCTCGCGACCGCTCGATCACCGGTGCTGCCGGCGGCCGGCTTCGGAGGCGAACGGAGCGCGTTTCGGAGCTGCCTTCTTGCCCTCCGGCGGTTCCGACTCCGTGCGCTCGGCTGCGGGCTCGGGAGCAGCAAGGCTTTGTGCGACGTTAAGCGCGTAGTCGCCGATGTGCTCGAGATGCGCGATCATATCGATCAACAAGAGCTCGGTGTGAACATCACCCCCACCCTGCAGTCTATCGCGGGCAGCCTTTTTGAGCCGGTTACGCCCTTCGTCGACCTGGGTCTCAAGCTCCCGGGCCGCGCGGTACTGCTCACGGGTGACCCGTTCGTCGAGATGCTCACGAATGAACACCAAGAACCGTGAAACCAGTGCAAGATACGCAAGCAGATCGGGAAGCGCCGTTGGGTCAACCTCCAGCCGCTTGCGCGCCCGGCGCTGTCCGAGCAACGCGAGGTTGTAGCAGCTGTCGGCAATGCTCTCGAGCTCGTCCACTACCCGAAGCATCGCCGTAACGTCGCCCGCGCTCCGCTTGCTAAGACTTTCCATCGAGAAAGACGCAAGAAACTTGGTAAGCTCATCACGCATCTCGTCGGTGAATCGCTCCTCGCGCTCAAGCGCCTCGACAACTCGGTCGGCCTCGTACTCGTCGCCTTCAAAAACCCGCCGCAGCCGCGTGAACATCCGCTCGGTGATTGCCCCGAGTTTCGCGATCTCGTTGCGCACCTCTACGAGATAGAACTCCGGGCTCTGATGAATCTGGTCGAGCACGATCGGTAATCGATAGGGACCGAGCTCGCGCTCCTCTTCGCGTCCCGGAGTAACACGATCTACGAGCCGAACGAACTGCGGAACGAACCCGACACAGAGCAGCGTATTCGTTACGTTGAACAGCGTGTGAAACATCGCGAGATGCGCCGGCAGTGCCGAGGCTCCCGCTTCGGTGACCTCGGGAGAGCCCGGCATGATCGCATCGACGATCTGTAGCGCCACCGGGAATAACGCGACCATCCAGACCACGCCGATTACGTTAAACACCAGATGCGCTCTCGCCGCGCGTCGCCCGGACAGACTCCCGCCGATCGCAGCAAGATTAGCGGTGATTGTCGTACCGATGTTCTCTCCGAGAATGATTGCCGCGGCGCTCGGATAGTCGATCCAGCCGGCGAACGCGGCGGTGAGCGTAATCGCGATCGCGGCCGAGGAGGATTGCACCAACACCGTGAGCACCGCCCCAACCGCCACGAACAACACGATCGAGAGGCGTCCGTAGCCGCCGAACTGCGTTAGATACTCAAGCAGATGCGGGAACTCCGAGACATCCGGTACCGAGTCGCGCAGAAACGAAAGCCCCAGGAAAATGATCCCGAACCCAATCAGCGCCTCGCCGTACGCCACTCTCCGTAAGCGCCGCACGAAGACCAGCACCGCCCCGAACCCAATCGCCGGGAGCGCCGCCGCCACGACGTTGAAGTCGAGCCCAATTGCGGCGACCAGCCAGCCGGTTAAGGTGGTGCCGATGTTCGCTCCCATGATGACCCCAACCGCTTGGGTCAGAGACAGCAACGAGGCGTTCACGAAACTCACGACCATGACCGTTGCGGCCGAAGAGGACTGCACCAAGACCGTGAGCAGCACCCCGGTGAGCACCGAAACGAAGCGATTGCCGGTCATGTAGTTCAGGATCGCCTGCAGACGATCGCCGGCGGCATGCTGCATGCCGTTGCTCATAGTACGCATGCCGAAAAGAAACAGTCCGAGGCTTCCGGCAACCTGTAACACTACCCCCATACGCGTTCTCCCCGCCTTCTCTAGCGATCGCTCTGTTCGGCGTTTCAGTAGTACCATGCAGCCGGAATCGTCGACAACTCCTATGACCCGATATAAGGATAGTTTCCGCACGCCGCTAGTACGAAGCCGGGACTGGCCGGTCGGCCCGTTGCGGTGTGATATTATGCTGCAGAGACGAAGAGGTTGAAGAAGATGGGAGACGCAACACGCACGCCGGGCGGGGATGAACAGGTCGTTGAGCGCACCGATCAACGCGTTACGCCGCCCGATATGTACAAGGTGCTCGTCTTAAACGATCACTACACCCCACGCGAGTTCGTGGTCGAGGTGCTGATGCAGATATTTCGCAAGAGCTCCGAGGATGCCGAACGGATCATGATGAGCGCTCACCGAGGGGGCAAGGCCACCGTAGGGTTGTATACCTACGACATCGCTCACACCAAGGTGTCGCTTGCGCGCAAGGCTGCGAAGACGTACGGCTACCCCTTGAAGTTTGTGGTGGAAGGCGCGTAGTGACCTACGCGGCCGGTCTATCCGTGCTCCGAAACAAGGATACGGCCCGCCGGCTCGAACCCTACCGTAACCACGCGCCGGGTGGCGAGGTGCTCGATCGTAACCGTTCCGGCAACGGCGCTGTTCTCGCGCACGCCAAAATCCTGACCAGGAACGATCATGCTGTTTTTCATATATACGAGGAAATCGGTATCGTCGTCGATCAGACGGGCGATCTGTACGCGCCGCCCCGGTGCGCAGGTATTCAACGGAATACCGATCGCGGGCTCGATCGCGCCACTGGCCGTTGGAATAGGATCACCGTGCGGATCAACCTCGGGATACCCGAGGTAGTCCTCGAGCTTGTCGATGAACCTGTCGGACACCGCGTGCTCGAGACGCTCGGCGTCGGCGTGCACCTCAGACCAGTCGTACCCAAGCACCTGCTCGAGAAAGGTCTCTATCAAGCGATGACGGCGCAGCATACGTAGCGCCAGATTCTCGCCCTTTTCGGTCAACAACACACCCTGACGGGGCTGGTAGCGGACGAGTTCAACCTCGTCGAGGTGTTTGACCATCGTGGTCGCGGTGCCGGGAGTGACACCCATGGCTTCCGAAAGCCGCTTCATCGGCACCACACCCTCGCCGAGGTGCTCACGCTGCGTATAGATGATCTTTATGTACTGCTCGACGGTGCTTGTAGGCATGACAAGTATCCGGCTCCATTTGCTCGTTTAGGTGCGCGCAGGGCGGTACGTGCGTCCGCGCCTGAGTATCCCGTAGGGCGCAAACAGCATTGCAAGCAAAAACAGCGAAAGCGCCACCAACACGATGGTTCCGCCGGACGCCACATTCAAGCGAAACGACAGGTACAGGCCAAACGCCGAGGAAAAGGTCCCCACCCCCACCGCTATCGCCATCATGCGCGCCAAACGGTTCGTTATGAGATACGCCGTAGCCCCCGGCGTGATCAACATCGCAACAACCAAAATAATACCGACCGTCTCCAGGCTGGCGACGATTGTCAAAGTCAAGAGCAACATCAGACCGTAATGAATCACCGCGGTATTCATTCCTATGGCGCTCGCGTGCACCGGGTCAAAGCAATACAAGAGGAGTTGCTTGTAGAACACGAACACGCAGATCAATGCGATCAATCCCGAAACCCCGGTCATCAGCAGCATCGGAAGCCGGACGCCGAGCACATTCCCAAACAGCACATGCATGAGGTGTGTTGAGGTGGCGATTCGGCTGATGATTACTACGCCCAAGGCGAACGCTCCAGTGAAGACCAGCCCCATTGCCGCGTCTTCCTTCACCCGAGTATGCCGCTGAACCGCCCCCATTGCAACAGCGCTGGCGGCCCCGCTGAGAAACGCGCCGACAAAAAACGGCAAGTTAAGCAGATACGCGAGCGCGACACCGGGCAACACCGCGTGCGAAATCGCGTCTCCGAGCAGCGCCCAGCGCTTCAGTACCACGTAGCATGACAGAACCCCGCAGACCGCCCCAACGACGAGCGCAGTAACCAAAGCGCGTTGCATGAACGCGTACTGAAACGGCCCCGACAGCACCGGCGGCAACAGACCAACCACCACCGCTACCATGCGAACCACTGCCTCGGTCGCGGCGAGCGCCTGCTCATATACGCCGACGGCAAACGCTACAACGGCTTGCATCACACCTCCCTGCTTCGTTCTTGAACACGCTCACCGGTACGCCTGCCGGCCAACCCGGCACCGTGGTACATCTGCAAGAGGTTGTCGTGCGTTAGAACGGTGTCCGGCGTCCCGAACGCCACCACGGTACGGTTCAAGAGCAGAAGCCGATCGGCGTGCTCCTCAGCGCTCTGCAGATCGTGCGTTACCATCAATAACGTACGTCCGGCCTCCTTCGCGCTCTGCAACACCTCAAAGATGAGGTCCTCGGAGCGCTGATCGACCCCCGCAAGCGGCTCGTCCAGCAGCAACAATCCCGCTTCCTGCGCGAGCGCGCGTGCGATAAACACGCGCTTCTTTTGGCCGCCGGACAGCGCGCCGATCGGCCGATCGCGGTACTCGAGCATCGCAACCGCCTCGAGCGCCGCCTCGACCGCATCGCGATCCTGGCGCCGAGCCCAGCGCGCCGGCAGGAAGCGGCGAATTCCGCCTTCAGTGCGCAGTAAACCGTAGCGGCCGGTTAATACAACGTCCCAAACCGAGATCGGGAACTGCCAATCTATATGCTCTTCCTGCGGGACGTACGCGATACACCCGTCGGAACGCGCCTGCTCGATCGAGCGGTCGAGCACCGAAACGCTCCCTGAATCGGCGTGTTTTAGGCCGGTGAGAATCTTGAACAGAGTAGATTTTCCGGCGCCGTTAGGCCCGAGGATGATAACGAGCTCACCGCCATGAAGTTCGAAACTCACGCGCTCGAGCACCGGTGGCCCATCGTACGCCGCGGACAGACCGTTTACCACGAGCGCAGACCTTCCGCGGGCCCGCGTGCGCGGTTGCTCTATCGCGAGCCGCGCGGCCTCGAACCGACGCGAGCGCGCCGGCGGGTGTTTAGTGTAGGCATAGCCCGATGTACTCATGGTTGTGTCCTGTTATCGTCCTGTTCGTATTCCGCCGTCGTCTTTTCTTTGACTGCAGCAACGCAGTGTTTTGACTGCTCAAAATATAATACGCCGAGCTTGCGCCGTCAAGGGGCGCACGGAGCGTAGGGAGCGTAGGGAGCGTAGGGAGCGTAGGCATGGCTTATGGGCATGCTTGAACGGCGTCGCTGTAGCCGTTGCCGGCCGTTGCCGGCCGTTGACATCTTAGGCCGATCACCGTAGCGTGCCTTCATATGCAACCCCATGAGTACGAAATCCGGCTGGCTCCCGGAATGATCGACAGCCATCTTCATCTGTCGGAGATCGAGCGTAAAGGTCTGGAACCGGTCGCGGTACTCAAAGCGTGTTTCTCGGCGGGCCTGGAGCGTGCACTCGACATCGGGATCACGACAGAGGACTTCGAGACCCGCCGCACGCGCGCGCAGAGTACACCGAAGTTGCAGCTGGCGACCGGCCTACACCCTGCAACCTCGGGCTCACAGCAGCTCGATAAGCTGCTTGCAGCACTCGAGGGTCAGCTGACCGACCCCGCAGTAGTAGCACTCGGCGAGACCGGAATCGACTGCTTTCGCATGTATGCGCCGCTCGAACGCCAGCGCGCGTTGTTTCTCAAACAGCTGCAGCTCGCGGAAGCGCACTCGCTTCCGGTGGTGGTGCACAACCGCGACGCCGATACCGAGATTCTTGCCGTGCTCAAAGAGCTTTCCTCAGACGCTGTTCGGGGGATTATGCATTGCTTCTCGAGCGGCCCCGAGTTTGCATCCGAGGTAGTAGCGCGAGGATTTCACGTCTCGTTTGCCGGCAACCTCACGTACAAGAAGGCCGAGGAACTCCGCGCCGCCGCGCGCGCCGTCCCGGCCGAGCGCATTCTGGTGGAAACCGATGCCCCCTACCTCGCTCCGATGCCCCGACGCGGGCGCACCAATCACCCCGGTCTTATCGGCTACACCTACGCCGCGCTCGCGGAGCTGCGCGGGCTATCCGAGCAGCACCTCGTCGCGCAGGTTCGCGAGAACTACCGCGCTTTGCTCGGAGCATAAAACGCGCTCCTTCGAGCAATCACGCGTTCAACGGCAGCCGCAGCACTACGGTCGTGCCTTTGTTCGGTTCGCTCTCGATTGCAACCGTGCCTCCGTGCGCCTCGGCTACGGTGCGCACCACCACCATACCAAGTCCGGTCCCTCCGGTGTGCGCGGTAGAGTAAAACGGCTCGAACGCGCGCACAAGCACTTCCTCGGTCATGCCGTATCCCGTATCGCGCACCGTTATGAAAAGGAGCTCGTCGGAGGCGTGCACGCCCAAGAACAACTCGCCACCGTTCGGCATTGCTTTGCGCGCGTTATCGAGCAGATTCCAAAGCACGCGCAGCATCCGCTTTTCGTCGAGCAGCACGGAGGTCGTGACATCGTTTTGAACCTCGAGCGCGATCTTGCGCTCGGTGTCGCTCCCCTCAAACCACGAGCGCACCGTTGACAACAACTCATCGAACCGAACCGGTTGTAACTCCAGCCGGATCTCACCCCGCGAGTAATCGAGCAACTCGCTCGTAAGCTCATCGAGGCGATTCGCCTCTTTCACGATCTTATCTGCGTAGCGACTCACCCGCTCCGGGTCTTGATAGCAGTGTTGAATCAACTCCGCGTACCCACGAAGTACCGAAAGCGGATTGCGAAGGTCGTGTAGCAGCATGCCGGAGAACTTCCCCAAGTTCGAGAGACGCTCGGCCCGAAGCAGCTCGTGCTGTGTCGCCTCGAGACGCCGATAGGCCTGCTCGAGTTTGCGATTCCTGCTCTTCAGGTCTTCGAGGTAGTGACGATTGCTCTCGCGGACGATCGCGGCGAGCGACCGGAGAAGTGAGCGCCCAACCGAGGATGACGCGTTCAGCACTTCGTCGAGTCGCTCGCGCGTCAAGTAGAGCGCCCGAACGTGCCCGCGCGCGATCGCAGTTGCGCTGCGCGGCAACTCATCCACCAGCGCCATCTCGCCAAACATTTCTCCGGGTTGCTGTATCGTCAATAACTGCTCCCCGAGCTGCTCCTCGTGTTTCCAGATCTCGACTTCGCCGGAGAGAATGATATAGAAACGCTCGCCACGATCTCCTTCACGAAAAATGATCTCTTCCGGCGCGAACAACTGCTCCCGGCACCGCTCGGCCACTAACTCCAGATCCGCGTCGCCCAGGTCTCGCAAAAAATAGACCACGCGCAGTAGATCTCGGTACTCGTCGGCACGGTTGTCTGGCATACGAACGTTTACTCCTGCGGACAAAAAAACCCGTCACCGATACGTTTGGGACGGGTTCAACGAGCCGTGATGACGGCCGCTTTGTACCGGAAGCTCGGGCGGCACCCTCAGGAGGCGCAGCCGTACAGGTTTCGGCGATCACCCTTGGGCGGGCGTATGTTACCCAAGAGTCACGTTACCAAGAGTCGACCATGTCGTCGGGATCGCGAACCTCCTCGGCAAACAGATCGGTGACGACCCGCATGTCGTCGAAGTACACGTAGTACGATCCATACGTCTGCATCAAAGCAGGCTCGATCAGAAAACCCACGAACTGAATACCGCGATCGCCGCCGATATACATGTCTTCCTGGGGTATGCTCGGCGGTATCGCAACCTCCACCTCCCGCCAACCGGAGAAGTTCATCTCCCCCATCGGCAGAACAACGAGGTTCCCGAAGTAGTCGTTGAGCACCGCACTGAGGCGGTGATTGCGGTTTCTCCCGACCACCCACACCGACAAGGTCTTCGCTACACCCGGAATTGGGATCGGCCGTTCGGCTTCTACAAAGATATTGGTCGCGCGCCGACGGAAGAACTCGGCCTTTACACCGAGCACATAGCGGTCTTGCTCGTCGATGCCGGCCTCGACCTCAGCCTCAATCGGCTCGGCATCCATCGGGCCGCCCTCGAGCCGACGATACGTGATCACTCCGCTGTCGAGCGACATAGAGACCCGCCAAAAGCCGGGGTCCTCAAAGCGGCTCACCGAGACTTGCTGCAAGCGCTGTTGCGCCGCGTCCACCCCGAGCTGACCGGGGTCTATGTCTTGTGGTTGCGCAACCAGGACCGCGGGAGCCAGCAGCATCACCAGTACGGCAGTATAGCACAGCTTCTTCATTACCCTCACTCCTTACATCCCGTCGTCCCAGATCTCGCGTATGAAATCAGGGTTGGCGAGATCCTCGCCGTCGAACGGCTCCTCAAACAAGTCGGTTCGCACCTTGAGCTCGTCGATATAAACGAAGAACTCGTCCAC
>SLBH01000187.1 GCA_007126415.1 Spirochaetales bacterium | reverse complement strand
TCGCCTTTCTTCGGCGCGGCGGCCGATTCGGTTCGACGCGCGACAAGCTCGTGAACCGCGCGTTTGAACTGCCGCCCACGGTCGAACTCGTTGAGAAACATACCGAACGACGCACATCCTGGTGAAAGCAGCACCGCGTCTCCAGGCTCGGCTGCGTCGGCGGCGGCATGTAGGCAGCGGGGGAGATCGTTGAACGGGCCGTGATACGGCAGACGATGCTCCTGCAATACCGCGACGAGCCGATCGGTCGCGGAGCCGGCGAGCAGGTACAACCCCGCAACGCGCTCGGCTATTGTTACAAACGGCTCGAGATCGAGCTCTTTGTCGGCGCCTCCGGCGATCAAGCGAACCGGTCGCTGCAGCGCTTCGATCGCCGCCACAACCGCCGGAGGTATCGTCGCGGCGGAGTCATTGACGAACCGCACCTCGCCGAGCGTGCCTACCGGTTCGAGACGGTGCTCGATGCCTTCGAATCCGCTTAAGCTCTCGAGCAGTTCGTCGTGCGGGACACCGAAAAGCCACAGCGCGAGCGCCGCGATCACGCGGTTAATCGGTAGGAGCCCGGTTTCAGGCCGTCGGGACGGCTCGGCAGCGTCGCCGAGATTACTCGGCGTGATGCGTTCGCCGTCGCGCTGGAGACAAAACGAGTTACCGTCCAGGAACGCGCCGTCGCGATCACGCGGCAAGGGTGAGGCGGAAAACCAGTACGGCGTTCCCGGATTCCGTGACAACCGCTCCCGCAGCGCCTCGTCGTCCCAGAAGTACAGAGCCGCATGCTCGGGTCGCTGCGTCGCAAACAGCACCGACTTGTCGTCGATGTAGTCCTCAACCGAGTCGTAGTAATCGAGGTGATCGTGCATGATGTTCGTCAGGACTGCAACCTCGGGGTCCAGGGCCGGCCGAGCGCCGGTGAGCTCGAGGTCCCCGAGTTGAAACGAGGAGAGCTCGAGTACGACCGGCTCGTCGCCGTGCAACTCGTCCAAAAATACCAGAGGCGATGTCGTTATGTTGCCACCGAGTCGGCTCCGTGGATGGCGGCGCCTGAGGCCGTGGTGAATAGCCGACGCGACGGTTGATTTGCCTTTGCTGCCGGTCACCGCTACGAGCGGGTTTCGCGCGAAGCGCAAAAACAGCGAAATATCGGTCTCTACGAGTGCCGCGAGCCGCAGGAAGCGAGAGCTTCGTGGGACACCGGGGTTCTTGATCACGAGGTCGGCTGCGGTGAAGTCGGCCTCATCATGCCGACCGAACACCGCGTGATAACGCAGATCCTCGATCTGAGCGAGCGAAGGCGCCAGAACTTCCTCGGTTCGCAGATCGGTGACCGTTAGCTCCGCACCGTGTGATGCAAGGTAACGGGCCGCCGCGACGCCGCCGCCGTGTAGGCCTAGCCCCATGACCGTGACGCGTAAGCCGCGCAGGTCGCTCGGACGGGTGAGATTCATGGACGGAGCTCCGTCGGATCGATCGGTTCGGGGGCGCGCTCCTCGATGAGGTAGATGACCCAGTCGTTGCCGTCGCGTTTCAAATGAAGGCGATCTTCGTGCCGATACCCCTCGATCTCAGGCCGCCGCCCTTCGCCCTGTTCCGGCGTCTCTCCCGGTTCCTCCCCGGTGTCGGCGGTGTACCAGCGTTCGTAGCGCGCGAGAAACCGGCGCTCGTCTTCCTCAGATACTCCCGACGCGGGCTCCGGTGACGTGATCTCGAGTTCAGCGACCCCGAACAGCATCTCGCCGGGCTCGATCGGCGGCATTCCGGCGTCGCGCCATTCTTGCGCGCTGGTGAAGCCCTCACGCTGCTCCATCGCGATCCGTACGCGGCTTCCGACATACAGGCGCATCACCTGCTGAATCTCTTGCCTGCCTGCTCCGTCGACTACCGTCTCGCTCATGGTCTCGTGGTCGAGCGTGTTAATGCTTTCGTAGAAGGCCCGAACGACCTCATCGGGAGCGTATCCGGATATACTGCGCGGCTGTAGTTGCTGGTACAGGATGTTTCCGAAAAGGCCGCCGAGCACCAAGATCACGATTGTGGAGATCACGAGCCGTGCAGTATTGCGTCGCAGGTATCCCGAGCGACGGTACCGGCGTTCGTAGCGTCGCTCGCGTTTCTCTGCCGCGCGGAGCAACCGGTTGTGCCCGGGGTCGGGCTCGCCGGCGCTTGGCCCGGCGCTTGGCCCGGCGCTGCGAGTCTCCTCGATGATCTGCGGCCAGTCCGCAAGTGTCGGCGCTTGTGTCTGTCTGCCCTGCAGTTTGCGCTCACGTTCGGGGGAGAGCGCGTTGAGCAAGTGATCGGCGAGCTCGGGTTTCAGATCGGGACGCGCCACTAAGGGCTCGGTAGGAGGCCGGTCGCGCATGCGTTCGCGTAGTTCTTCGATGGTGTCGCCGGCGTACGGCGGCCGGCCGGTGACCGCGGTGTAGGTCAACGCGGCGAGCGAGAACGTAATTGCCGCCTCGCCTGTGAGATCAGGGTGGTTGTAGCGCTCCACCATCTCAAGGGCCTGCCGGCGGGGTAGGTGTTCGCAGATGCCGTCGAGTATAGGTTTGGGCAGTAGCAGTACGCCCCCGTCCTCCACCAACAACACTCCAAAGGTGGCGATGCGCGGAAGCTCGAGACCTGCCTCGGCCGCGGCCTCGGCAGCCGAAAGCAAGGCGTTTGAGACGCGCACGAGGTATCCAAGAACCTGTTTTTCGTCGGGTATCCGCAAGACCTCATCAAGCGTAATCGCGTTGAGGTTGGGGCCATAGAGACAGAGGGCTCCCTCCTGCTCGGTGAAGCCGTGTGGGCGCCACTCGCTGATCGTTTTGCCGTGGATCAACCATGCCGGTGTTTGTGCGGTCCGGACGATCCGGGTACGCGCGAAGCCGGAGGCGGTGATACCGGGATTCAGCGCGAGATACGTGTTCTCATCGTCGCGCAGCCGCAACAGCATGGCGCCGATTGATCCGATATTCTGCATTGTGAGCGCTAGTATTCCACGTCGAGCGAATGCTCGTCAAACACCTCGGCTGTGAAGCGGAACAACTCGGCTTCGGGTTTACGCCACGTCTCGGGGCGAACTCCGGCCTTGCGGCAGGTCTGCTCGAGGAACTCGGTCGCGCTCCAGCCGCGGCTGCTCGCGACCTGTGGAAGCAGTACGCCGCTACGGCCCTTATAACGGATGCACAGCCCGTCGCGCCCGATCTCGATCCGGGACGGGTCCTTCGGCTCGGGGATGCGTTCAAGCGGCGAGAGCACCGAGATCTCGAACGTGATCTCCGGCAGCTCCGGTGCTTGAACAGGGTCGAAGCGGTAGTCGACCGTGGCGGCTTGCCGCGCAACGCGCTCGACCGTCTGCCACAACGGCGTCGTACTCTCGAGCGTTCCGATGCAACCGCGTAACTCGTCTCCGCGCC
>SLBH01000109.1 GCA_007126415.1 Spirochaetales bacterium | reverse complement strand
CAAAACGAGGCCGGGCGCGTGATCGAGCCGATTGTCTGTGTGCCGATCGCTAACGGTACATAGCCCGCCGCGACCGCCGCCGCCGAACCGCTGCTCGAGCCGCCGGGAGTATGCCGCGGGTTCCAGGGATTTCGGGTTGGACCGGGGCTGAAGTACGCGAACTCGGTGCTCACCGTCTTTGCAAGCACGAGCGCGCCGGCGTTGCGCAGTCTGTTTACGCTCTCGGCCTGGGGTCCGGCAAACACCTCCGGCGGGAGCTTTGATCCCGCGCGCGTCGGCAGCCCGTCGACGCGAAAGATATCCTTCACCCCGACAAGCGCTCCATAGAGCGGCAGGGCCCGATTCCCGGCCGATCCGGAAGCCCCCTCGGTTTCTTCGCCGCGTCGCTCGAGCGCGGCATACTCGGCCTTGATCCGCGCCCGACGGGCGTCGGCGGGCTCCGGCAGGAGCGCCTGCAGCCGTGATTCGCACGATTCCACCCGCGCGAGCACCCCGTCGAGATACTGCTCGAAGGAGCTCTGCCCGGAGCGCAGCTCATCGAGAACCGCGCTCACCGATCGCGGTGCCACATCCTCGCTCATATCACGGCCGCTTCGCGGAGGGCCTCGATCTCGGCGTCGCTGTAGCCGAGTGCGTGCAATACCTCGTCGGTGTGCTCGCCGAGTTCCGGGACCGGCGGCCGTGTGGTCTCTTCCTCGAGCGCGCTCATCTTTATGGGGTTTCCGGCTATCTGTACCACTCCGGCACGCGCGTCTTCCACGTCCACCACCATGTTCCGCGCGCGCACCTGTGGGTCCTGCAGAACGTTCTCGATGTCGTTGATCCGGCTACACGGCAGCCCGGCGCCCTCGAGTAGCTCGAGCCATTCATCGGCCGGTCGGCCGGTGAAGATTCCCTCGAGCAGTTCGTTGAGCACCTCGAGATTCTCGGTTCGAAGACGGTTCGTAGTAAAGCGTTCGTCCTCGGCAAGCGCATCCTCGCCGATCGTGGCACAGAAGCGCTTCCAGAGTTGATCGTTTCCGATCGCAACCACGATATACTCATCGGCGCAGCGGTAGGCCTGAAACGGTGAGATCGTGGGGTGACGATTGCCGAGCGGCTCCGGACTCCGCCCCTCTACCTGAAAGCGCGCGAGCGCGTTCTCGAGTATCGCGACCTGGCAGTCCAGCATCGCGACATCCACCTTCTGCCCACGACCGGTGCGCGTGCGCTGATAGAGCGCCGAGGAGATCCCGATCGAGGTGAAGAGCGAGGCGGTGATGTCTCCGATTGAGACTCCCACGCGCGTCGGCGGCCCTTCGGGCCACCCGGTAACGCTCATCAAGCCTCCGCCCGCCTGCGCAAGAATGTCGTACGCCGGGCGCTGCGAGTACGGGCCCGAATGCCCGTAGCCGCTAGAGGCGGCGTAGATGATATGCGGGAACTCCTCGGCGAGCGTCTCGTAGCCGAGGCCGAGCTTTTCCATGACGCCGGGGCGGAAGTTCTCGATGATGACGTCGTACTCGGCGAGCAGCTTACGCAGCACCGCCTTGCCGCGCTCTTCTTTCAGGTTGAGCGTCATGCTCCGCTTACCGCGGTTGATGCTGACAAAATACAGGCTACGACCGTCCTTGAACGGGCCGAAATGCCGCGAATCGTCGCCGGTTCCGGGCACCTCGACCTTCAGGACCTCGGCACCGAGGTCCTGAAGAATCATCGTGCAGAACGGCCCCGCCAAGACTCGGGTCAGGTCGAGCACCTTCACCCCTTCGAGCGGTTTGGTCATCTTATACCCTTTGGCCTTGTGCCGTTTAGCGCTTGCATGCTTCGTCTATAAGCCATTGGCTACCGGCGCGCGCGACATCGCCGAATTTCGTGAGTTCGCACTTGGCCTTCTTCGCCATCAGCTCTTCGTACTCGTCGTCCTCAACGAACGCCACAACACGAGCGATGCTCGACTCGCCGTCTACGAAGCGCCACGGGAAACACCCGATCTTCACCCTGCGGTTGAGCAACAGGTCGATATCGCCACCGACGCACTCGGCGTGCACGATGCCGTGGTTGAACATCTCGATGTGCATAAGCTGATACTTATCGGGCGTGAAGTACTCCTCGAGATTCTTGCCGTACTTCTGCTGAAAGTGCGCGTCGCACTCCTTCGCCTGCGCCGGCATCCAGTCACGAATCTTGGTGTTCATCGGGTGGTCGGCGCTGCCGCAGTCTACCCCGATCCAGCGCAGTTTCTTCTGCTTGCACCACTCCGCGAACTCGCGGTCCGGCCCGGGGTGCTTGATCATGTAGCGCACCTCGTCGGCGTGCGGCTGGTCCCAGCCGTACTGATGATAGCCGGTAGAGATGATGAGGATATCGCCCTCTTTCACCTCAACGCGATCCTCCACCATCTTCGAGGTGTATACATCGTAATCACCCGCAGCATCCGCGAGGTCCACAATCACACCGTCGTGGCAGAGATAGTCCATATCGAGGCTCGCGATATCCTTGCCCGGCGTGTAGAAGTGAATCTCACCGTCGAGATGCGTTCCGACGTGATTCGAGTGAGTAACCAACTGACCGTTTGCACCGTTCGGCGCAAGGCGCTTGAAGTACTTCACCTGCAACGGCTCGTACGTGGGCCACGCCGGGGTGGCGATTCCAATCGGCATCGAAAGGTCGATAATCTTCATGACATTGCTCCTTTGGTATAGCATTCTACGAACGCCGTAAACGCGTCGCGAAAACAATTCTCGGGCGGCTTCACGAGCCCGGCGCCCACCATGCCGACACCGGGGTCTTTGTGGGCGATGCCGGTATTGATCGCAGGAAGCGTACCGGTTTCAACGATCTTCCTCACGTCGATTCCGGTGGGCGTGCCCCGGAAATCCATCGCCGGGATCTGATACGTGTCGTTCTCGGCGACCGTGATATCGTACATCCGGCGCGTAAAGGTGATCGCGTCCTGCGGAGTGCCGCCTACGAACTTAACGATCGCCGGGGCGGCCGCCATCGCGAACCCACCGATGCCGGTGGTCTCGGTGATTACCGAGTCGCCGATATCGCGCGCGGCGTCATCGGCGGTGAATCCCGGCAGGTACAGTCCGTCGACCACCGAGGCGGGCCCGGTGAACCAGCGGTCGCCGAGCCCCGAGATTCGGATTCCGAACTCGGTACCGTTGCGCGCCATCGCAACGATCAACGAGCTCCCTTCGATATCGCGCGCGGCGTCTATCACGCTCTTGCAGGCGGGCATCGTGATATTGAGCGTGAAGTGGTCGTTTTCGTGCATGAAGGTGAGGATGCGCGAGAGCTTCTCTTTCGGCTCATCGAGCATCACAAGATACGGTGCGAGCTCGCGGATCATGAGGCTCGTTCCCGCGCGCAGGCGGTTATGGCCCTCATCCCCCATCTGCAGCATCTGCGCGATGATGTTCTTGATGTCGATCGGGCCGCGTAGCTCGAGCGCCTTGCGCAGGATCGGGGCAAGCTCATCGGCCATCCAGTTTAGGCGGTCTATCACCTCTTGAGAATACGCGCCGTAGCGCAGCACCTTCCCAAGCCCTTCGTTCAAGGTACAAAACGCACGGTTACCGAAGCGTTGGTTCTCAACGATCCAGACCGGCATGCTCGCGGTTACCACGCCGGCCATCGGCCCAACCGCGTCGTGGTGATGGCAGGGGTCAAACTCGATCTCGCCCGATGCGGCGAGCTTCTCCGCCTCGGCGGCGTCGTTGGCGAGTCCTTCATAGATAAGCCCTCCGATCACCGCACCGCGCAGCGGCCCGGCCATGTCGTTCCATTCAACCGGCGGCCCGGCGTGCAGGATCAGCTTCTTGTGCATGCCGGGCACTACCTCGGACGCCACGCCGATATCCACGAGCGTGGGCTTACCCTCCTGAATACGCGAAACCGCCTCGGCGTTCGCCGCCTCGATATCGAGCGTGGTGTTGGCCTCGAGGCGTTCGAACAGCTCGAGGACCTCGGGGTCTCCGCCGGCGGGCGGACGCCACTCCACCTGCTGGGTCTGGACGCCGAGCTCGGAGAGATTCTCGGCGAAGGTTTCGAGCCCCATATTGATAACCTTGAGCTCTTGCGTGAACAGCTCGGTGATTCTATCGACCTTCATCAGCCTGCCCTCCGTGCCATAATGCGCTCAACGAGCTTAACCGCCTGATAGTTGGACGGCATCACCACGCAGCCTACCGACTCGAGTTTGCTGCGCTGCACGTCGATGTTCTGGCTGTCGCCCGCGGTACCGGTGACCGAGCCCACAACCGCGAGATACCCGCCGCGCCGCCGTGCACGCTCTCTAGCGTCGCGCAGCGCCGGAAGCATTGCACCTGCCGGGTCGGGGTGCGAACTGTAGCCGATCACGCAATCGATCAGCAACACCGCGACCTCGGGGTCGACGGCCTCACGCTCGATGCGCTCGGTGCGAATCGAGGCATCGATCATGGGATGCGGCCGCCCAACGGTGAAGACGTCCTCACCGAGGTCGACGATGGTATGCCCTACCGAGCGCTGTGGGTCGGCAAGCTCGAACTCAGGGTCAACCGGGTCGAGCGAGTACACCCCGCCGAGCGGCTCGTGTAGCGCAAACACCGCCTCGTCGGTGAGCGTGCCGCCGGCGAACAGCCCTCGCAGGTACTTCTGATCGGGCGCGATCTCGGCGCTCTCGCGTTGCACAATCCCGTCGATCTCGTCCTCCGACCAGTCGAAGACGTACGGCTCGTAGCGTTCGTCGCGAGAAAGCGCAACCGCCATGCGCGCGGTCTCCTCGAGGCTCGCCGCATAGCGGATAGTGTCGTGCCGCGCGTCTCCCTGAGCACCCGGATGCTCGGGGCCCCGGGCCCGTTCGGCGCCCGCGTGCTCGGCGCCGATAAAATGCACCACGCACGGCTTCCCGGTAGCCTCGAGCGTCTTCATAACCTCGGGGATTACCGCCTGCGCCGGCGGCTTGGAAACTACCGCGATCACCTTGGTTTCGGGATCCTCACCGAGCGCCTCGGCCGCCATGCGCACCATGATACCGCCTACGCGCTCGTTCTTCAGATCGCGTCCTCCGGTACCGATGCCTTGCGAAACCCCTCCGCCGTTTTTCTCGATGCTGCACGCAACCTCCTGCAGCCCGGTCCCGGCGGCCGATATCAGACCGATATCGCCCCGGCGTACGACGTTCGCGAAGCAGATCGGCATGCCGTTGATCATCGCGGTACCGCAGTCGGGCCCCATCATGAGAAGGCCGCGCTCGGCCGCGAGTTGCTTGAGCTGCACCTCCTGCTCGACCGCGACGTTGTCGGAGAACAGCATTACGTGTAGACCGGCGAGCAGCGCCTTTCGCGCTTCGCGTGCGGCGTAGGCCCCTGGCAGCGATATCACGACAAGGTTAGCGTCCGGAAGCAGCTTGACCGCCGAGTTCAGGTCTACGGGACGGTAGGTGCTCTCTCCGCCGCCGGAGCTTTTCTTGCGTAGCAGCTCGCCGACGGCACGTTCAGCCTGCGTGAGAGCCTCATCGGCCTCGGCCTCGAGCGCGATAATGAGGTCGTTTGGCCCGGAAGACTCGAGCTCGGAGCCGGAAAACCCCATGTCCTGTAAGAGATCGAGGTTCATCTCGGTGCCCATCGCAACGACGGCTTCTTTCACTCCCTCGATCTTCTTGACCTCGGCGCTGATCGACATCAACACAACCGAGTCATAATAGGAGTCTTTGCGAACAATGATTCTCTTCAACGTGCCGGCCTCCTCTTTGAACGTCTCTGTAAACAGCGATAGCGCCGACACGCAGCCTAACGAATCCGCGGTCGCGCCTGAGGGAGCGTGGAAGTCAATGGTAATGACAAGCTATACCCAGTTTTGGTCATTGTCAAACAGCTGAGAGGCAACGACACGGGGCGTAAGCAGCCGGCGCACGAACAGGCGCCACACAAACCCAACCAGGGTGTCGGTGCCGGAGGTAGCGCCAAGGGCGACAGCTTCGCGCACCGCCTCGGCAACCGCATCGCTCGAGGATGCCGCATCGCTCGAGGATGCCGCGCCGGGATCGTGCGAAACAGGCTCGGAGAAGCGCTCACACAACCGCTCCGCAAGCCGTTCGGTTAACCGCTGCAGGTAGTGCGGGAACCTTCCTAGGCACGCAAGCCGCAACATCGTACTGCTCACCTCGGTTGTCGCACCGTCGCGCGTCAAGCGCAGTTCTATGCGGCGAGCGAGCGAGCGCGAGTCGTGCGGCCCATCCGAATCGTGCGACTCGCGCCACTCACGCGCAAACAACGCATCGGCCGCGAGCACGCCGAGGATGAAATCGTCGCCCGACGGGGTAAGCCCGCCACCGAGCCCGAGCAGTTGCGCTGCGTCTTCACGCGTGCGCTCGAGCCTGCGTGCGGCGTAGGTGCTGTAGGGATTGTGCCGGCGCGCGTCGAGCAAGCCGAGCAAGCCGCCGGGACGGCCGTGCCGTACCACCGCCGCGTGCAGTTCCTCGGCGAGACTCGGCAGCGTAGCACCGCCCCGCGCACCGCCCAACCCACCCCGGCACTGAGGATCGGCCCCACCGAGGGCGGCAGTGATGCGGCCCTCGTACACCGGACTCGCGCCGAACACCACCTCGGCCCGCGCCGAGGCGAAACGCAGGCAGTTCTCGTTGAGCGACACCGGCATACCGCGACGCACACCGCTTGGAATGCGCTCTACCAGCAGTGCCCGAACGCTCATCGCTTCGCGACGCGTCACCAACGAGAGCAGCAACGCATCCCCCACCGCTCGGATGTTAACCGCGTGTTCAAACACCGACTCCACCCGCGCGGGCGTAGACGAACCAAACCAGGCGCCACGCAGCCCGGCCGTAAGCGTGTCGAGCTCGGCGGTCGGCGTATGCACGGTAGTTTGCACGGTAGATAGTGAGGCGATAGAAGGACATTGAGGTACGGACGCGTCGCTTGTCATGATTGCTCACGAGAAGTTCACTGAGATAAGGACCGAGCAAACCTAACAGCTTCATTCTTGTGCCTCGGCGGTCTGTTGTCAAGGCGACGGGTGTGGCGACGAGTGTGGCGAGTGCGGCGCGGGCGCACCCGATCACCCGATTTCGAAATTGCCCGATCTGCGCATGCGGTGTTACAATCAAGCCTTTATAACAACACTACTACAGTTGCGTGAGGGAATGAAGTGAAGAGCAACACGCCGACCGTTGATCCCGAGAAGCTTTCGGTTATTGCCCTCGGCGGCAACTCAATTATCGACAAAGGTCAGAAGGGGACGTTTACCGAGCAGTTCGCAAACACGCGCCGCTCGATGCGCCCGGTGGTGGAGTTGTTGAAACAAGGCTACAACTTCATCCTGACGCACGGCAATGGGCCCCAGGTCGGCAATCTCATGCTGCAGAGTGACCGTGCGAGCGAGGAGGTTCCGGAGATTCCACTCGGAATTGCCGACGCAATGACCTGCGGCTCGATGGGCTACATGATCGAGCAGTGTCTCTACGACGTGATGGTGGGGGAGAACATCTGGAAGAACGTCGTCACGGTTCCCGCTCAGGTAATCGTGGATCGCTACGACCCTGCGATGGATCACCCCACCAAGCCGATCGGCCCGTTCTATACCCAAGAACAGGCCGAGCAGCTCTCGAAAGAGAAGGGCTGGCTGATCAAGCCCGACTCCAACCGCGGATACCGGCGTTACGTCGCCTCGCCCTATCCGATCGATATCGTCGAAAAAGACGCGATCAATTTGCTGCTACGCCAACAGTACGTCTTGATCACCGGCGGAGGCGGCGGCATTCCGGTCTACTACGAAGACGACGGTACGATCGAGGGCGTAGACTGCGTAATAGACAAAGACCTCGCGAGCATGAAGCTCGCGATCGCGGTCGGGGCGCGTACCCTGATTATCATCACCGGAGTTCCCAAAGTGGCGCTACGGTTCGGCACGCCGGAGGAGCAGCAGCTTTCTCGGATTACCTTGGCGCAAGCTCGTCACTACTTTCAGGAAGGCGAGTTCCCCCCCGGATCCATGGGGCCGAAGATGATGGCCGCGATAGAGTTCGTGCAGGCGAACCCCAAGAACCGCGTCGTAATCACCGATGTCGATAACGTCGTCGAGGCGATGCACGGCGCCGCCGGTACGCAGATCGTCGCCTACTGAGTGTCGCCTACTGAGGCTCCGACTCGGAGGCGAGCTGCACCGCCTCGGCGATCGTTTCGTAGCCGGTGCAACGGCAGAGATTGCTCTCGAGCCACTCGCGTGTTGTGGCTTCGTCGGGCTTCGGGTGACGCTGCAGCAGCGCGTGCGTGTTCAGCACAAAGCCCGGGGTGCAGTAGCCGCACTGAAACCCGTAGGCCGCCGCGAAGGCCTGCTGCACCGGCGTCTCGCGTAGTCCTTCGATCGTGGTTATCTCGCGCCCCTCGGCCGCGAGCGTTAAGGTGTAGCACGACTTCACCGGTTTGCCTTCGAGCAACACCGTGCAGGCACCACAGTCGCCGTTCTCGCAGCCGAGCTTGGTTCCGGTCAGCCCCAGCGTGCTCCGGAGGCTGTGCAAGAGCGTGTCGCCCGGCGTTACCGAGGCTTGGTAACGCTCGCCGTTTACCGCGAGCTCTATGGACAGCAACCCGTCGTAGCGTTTCATGGCACATCTCCTCCTTCATTCGGCTTGTGTGTGTTTCGCATGCTCGCGTTACGCGTCGTCCTGCACGCCTGCACCCGATAGCTCACGCAGGCCGTCCTCGAGCGCGTGCGCGAGCAGCGCCCGGCGATACTGAGCCGAAGCGCGCATATCGGCATGGTAGCGCTGCGGCAGCGCCTCCAGAGCCGCCGACACCGCCGAGGCGTACCGCGTATCGGCGGAGGCGCCCGCGCCCGCGCGCGCCCGCACGGGGCCGAACTCGGTAAGCGCTCGCTCGGCCGCGGGCCGGCGCAGCGGATACCCGAACGCGCCCGAGACCGCGAAACGCAGCTCGCGTTGAAGCCGCGTCATGGCCAAAGCAACGAGGGGGTAGTCGACGCGCGAGTCGCGCTCTCGGCGGCGGTAGAAGTAGGCCGCGTTGCGAGCCGCTCGCGGCAGCGAGAACGCAATCGCGAACTCCCCGTCCTTCAGCCGCACACGTTTATCGAACAGCGGCGGGAACAACTCCCATCGTCGACCCGTCGGCCCGGCGATCTCAACACGCCCGTCGAACAGCAAGAACGGGAGAACCGCCTCTCGGTATGGGAGCAGACCGAGGATGTTGCCGCCGAGCGTAACCGAGTTGCGCACGGTGTGGTCGGCAACGGCGCGAGCTACGGTGCTCAAGAGCGGGCAGTCGCCGTCCTCGATCACCTCGTTGAGCGTGAGCGCCGCGCCGAAGCGCGTTTCGTCCTCGTGGCGATCGAGCACCCGACAGTCCGGCAGCCGCGCAAGCTCGATCAGCGTATCGGCGTGCACCTTGCCGTCTCGCGCCATGGTAACGACCTCGGTGCCGCCGCCGAGGTAGCAGGGGTTGCGCCCGGCATCGCGCGCCGCGACAAACGCAGCCGCCGCTTCTTCAACCATTTCGGGACGCAGATACTCGAGTTCGTACGCAATCATGAGCCCGCCCCTTGCGAGGCCTCCGGGTGCGGCACGCGGTCGGGAGATCCCGCGTCCTCGAGCGCGAGCCAGAGACGCTCGGGCGTAATCGGGAGCTCGTTCAGTTGCACGCCGATCGCGCGCGAGAACGCCGCCGAGAGCGCACCCGGCATACCGACGATACCTTGCTCGCCGAGCCCTCGCGCACCGTAGGGGCCGTCGTTCTGAGGGGTTTCCACAAAACGGACGATGTACTCCGGGTGCTCGCCGTACCGGAGCAGTTTGTAGTCTCGCAGATTACCGTTCAAGACGCGCTCGCGCGAGTCGAACTCGAAGGCTTCGCGCGTGGTGTAGCCGATACCCATCGCCATCGCGCCGACGACCTGCCCGCGCGCCAGAGCGGGGTTGATAACCTTTCCAACGTCCATCGCACAGGCGGCTTTCAAGACGCGAAAGCGCCCGTCGCGCAAATCAACCTCCACCTCAACCGCCTCGGCACCGAGCGTCCATTCGAGGCCGGGGCGGCCCGCGCCGGTTTCGGGGTCAAGGTGACTGAGATGCCGTGCGATGTACTTCCCGCGGCCGATCACCGGACCGCCGATCGCGTTCCCGTCGGGGTAGACGTAGCCGTTCGCGACCTCGGCGAGCGCAAGGCCGTGCCGCGGATCGTCGGCGATGAAAACCCGTGCGCCGGCAACCTCGAGGTCCTCCTCGGCGCAACGCAGCGGTGCCGCAGCCACCTGCCTGATCTGCGCAACCGCGTCCTCAACCGCGGCAAGCGCAGCGCGGCCGCACATAAAAAGCGTGCGGCTCGCGGCGGTGGTCCAGTCGTGGGTGGAGCGGTCGGTCATGACCTCCGAGACCACGTGCACCTCCTCGGGGCTGATCTGAAGACGTTCGGCGACGATCTGAGCGAGGCCGGTGTAGATGCCCTGCCCGATCTCGACCGCGCCGGTGATCAGGTTCAGGCTCCCGTCTTCGTTGAAGCTGATGAGCGCTCCGGCGTCGGTGAAGGTCGGGATTGCCGGGGCTTTCCAGAAACAGCTGAGGCCCTTCGCGCGCACGGTGCGCTCATCGAGGCGCGTGAGCGCGCCGTTCTCCCACCCAATCGCTTCGGCGGCGTGATCTATGCAGGCGGCGAGGTCGCCGGTGTTGGGGTCGAGCTCGTCCTGGCTTGGGGTGGTGTCACCGGGCTGCACCGCGTTGAGACGCCGCAACGCAACCGGGTCGAGCTCGAGGCGCTCGGCGAGCTGCTCCATCGTGCGCTCTATTGAGTAGCTCATCTCGATATGACCGAACCCGCGATACGCGGTCGCAAACGGGTGGTTGGTGTAGACCGAGAGCGAGTCGGCCTTCACGTGTGGGATGCGATACGGGCCGGTGCAGGAGTACGCGGCCGCTCGGCTCACGTTAACCGCGTAATCGGCGTAGCCGCCTGAGTCGAACAAGAACTCGATATCTGCGGCGAGCAACCTGCCGTCTCGGCCCGCGGCGAGACGCACGCGCGACTGTAACCCGGGCGCGCCGGGGGAGCTCACCATGTCGTGCTCGCGCGTGTTCGCAAGCCGAACCGGCCGCCCCCCGAACTCGCGAGATAGAAGGTAGGCGAGCGGCTCGAGCTGTACGCCTGCCTTGCCGCCGAATCCGCCGCCGACCTCGGCAACCGCAACGGTGAGTTTGCCGGGCGGGATCCCGAGACAGCGGCTCATGATTGCCCGCACACCGTACGGCGACTGGGTGGAGCTTCGAATCACGATACGTCCGTCGGCGCAGATCTCGGCGATCGCGACACGGGGTTCCATCGCGGCGTGATCGGCCGGTGGGAAGCTGTAGCTTCCTTCCACCACAACCGCGACCTCGGTCGACGCAGCCTCGGCAAACACAGCCTCGGGGTCACCTTTGCGAATCTTGGTGCGATTGCCGATATTGGTGCCGGGCTCCGGCATGATCGCCGGGATGTGAACGTACCGCTCGAGCTCGGGGTGCAGGACGGGCGCGCCGGGCGCCAGCGCTTCGCGGGGGCTGCGCACCGGCGGTTGCTCGTGGTAGCCGACCCGTACGCGTGCAGCCGCGGCGTGCGCGGCGCGCTCGGTGTCGGCTACCACGGCCGCGACCGGTTCGCCGAAGTAGCGCACGCGATCACGCGCGAGCGGCGGCTTGTCGCCGAGGTACAGGCCGACGAGGAGCGGAAAATCGCGGCCGGTGAGCACGCCGCGCACGCCGGGAAGCGCGCGCGCCGCCGTGGTGCGGACCTCGGTGATCACCGCGTGCGCAACCGGGCTGGTAACGAGCACCGCGTGCAACATGCCGGGCAGCCGGTGGTCGTCGGTGTAGCGCGTGCGCCCGTGCACCTTGTCCGGCGCGTCTTTGCGTGCCGCGCTGCTCCCGATTGAGCCTACAGCACCGTCCGACGGGTGCGGGTGCGGGCGACTACCGATCACATCCTCCCTCTGCGCCGTTGTCGTCCGCTACGGCCCGGCGCTCGATCCTTAGAGAATAATCGCGAAGCGCGATCACGTCAAACATGCGTGCCCCACTCAGGTTTGCCGCGACGTTCTACTCCATCGCTATGATCACGATGCGGCGATCTACAGCGCGGAAAGACTTCGGCTCGATCTGCTCTTGAGGAACCGCCGAGCGCCCGGGGTCCGTCTCTCGTCAGGTCACCACGGCTGAAGCTCGCCGCGCGCGCTTAACCCGCACAAGCTGAAGAAGCACCATCACCCCAAGAGCGATTATGCCGCCAAAGTCCGAAACAACGCCCGGAAACAGAAGGCTAAGCGCAGCAACCAGCGCCAGCAGCCGCTCATGCACCAACGCGTGGATTATCAGATGGCCTTGAACGGCAGCGGCGAGGCCGATAACCCCGATGGAAGCGGTGAGCGCCGCGATCACAACGGTAACTCCTGTAGCATCAATAAACAGGATGGTTGGATCCAAGGCGAAAACGTACGGGATGATGAAACCGGCAAGTGCCAACTTCAACGCGGTGACGCCTGTCTGAAACGAGTTACCACCGGCGATCCCCGCACCGGCGTAGGCCGCCAGCGCCACCGGCGGTGTAACAT
>SLBH01000031.1 GCA_007126415.1 Spirochaetales bacterium | reverse complement strand
GAAGTACGATGTAATGATGTTCGGCATGCCGCAGTTCTTCCACTATGGCGACGGGCACGGCACTAATCCGATCCTGATGCTACAAGCTATCGCCGCCAATGTGATACGCCATCGACGCATACTGTCCGATCGCTGTGTGGTGATTTGCTCGTCGCTATGCAACGGATATTTCCACGATCGCGAGTTTACGGGTTATCGTGAGCTTTACGAGCGCTTTGCAACGGATTATCACAATACGCTACCGGACTTGGAGAAGTACGGAGAGTATTTCAGTAACAATGCGGAGTATATCGCGCGTTACCGATTCAACTTTGGGTTCCATCCGTATCATGCGTTCTCGATGATCAGCTGCGGCCAGATTGCGGAAGACCATTGCTCCGCAATTTATGTTGTCGGTGCTCAGGAACCAGGGTACGCGCGCGCAATGGGCATGAAGACACGAGCAACCTTCGAAGAGGCTTTGGAAGACGCAAAACAGAAATACGTGGGTGGCGATCCTAACATACTTGCGCTACCGCGTACCTTTAAAACTGCTGCGGTGCACCTTATGATGAAGGACGACCACTGAACGACACGCGGCAAGCGCGGCGTGGGATCACTACGGCCGTTTCCTCGGCGCGGTTGAGTGGGCAGCACTTGAATGTCCGGGAGAGTTTATTTCATATTAGACCGCAGATTGCGTTTGTGCGGACGAGGAGGCCGGTAGTGCTGTCTGTGAACGGAGACGTGCAACCGGCTCGCCGTTCCTCCCAACCAAAGCCTGGTCTGCATCTGGGTCTCACCGAATACTCAATCGGAGGTAGAAGCACGTGGGGCGTATCGATATGCATGCGGTTGCATCGGCTGCAGGTGTCTCCCAATCGACTGTTTCAAGGGTCTTGCACAGGCCGCGTCTCGTACGCCCGGAAACTCGTAAACTTGTTTATGAAGCAATCGAGCGGCTCGGTTACGAATACAATTCCGTCGCCGCGGATTTCAACAAACAGAGAAGCTCCATTATCGGGCTGATCATTTTTACGGCGCGCAGTTCGATACACGCTGATGTCATCGACGGAATTCAGGAAGAACTTCAGAATACCAAGTATTCGCTGATAATCGGCAACAGCCGTTATAACGCTGCAACTGAACGAGAGCTAATTCGACTGTTCCGCCAGCGGCGGCTTTCCGGGGTAATTGTGGCAGAGACAACCGATGAGAACCGCGACGAGCTCCGAAACTTGGAACGCGCCGGGGTACCCACGGTCGTTACCTGGGAAATGACTGAGGATAACAACTGTCATTGCATCGGAATCGACAACTATAAGGCTTCTTATGAAATGACACAGTATCTTGTCACTCTTGGGCATCGCCGAATCGCCTTCATCGGCGGTCGATATGACCGAATCGAGCGCGTAAGGCATCGGTATCAGGGGTTTTGCGACGCGTTACGTGATCACGGGGTTACTTTGGATACGGGGTTGGTTGTGGGAACCACACCTTCGGTTACCGACGGGCGCGAAGCGATGTACCGGATATTGGAGGACAACGAGGTGCCGAGTGCGGTTTTCGCGGCAAGTGATGCGTTGGCAATTGGCGTCATTTCGAGTCTGAAAGACAGCGGGTATTCGGTTCCTGAAGACGTTTCGGTTTGCGGCTTCGACGATATCGACATGGCCCCGTTCACGACCCCGCCGCTCACAACCGTTCATGTACCTGGTTACAAGATGGGTAAGCTGGCGGCGGCGAGCGCCATGCGTTTGGGGGAATCAACCGACGCAGGTGCTATACGAGTCTGTTTGCCGACGAGCATTGTGGAGCGGGGTTCATGCCGCGCGGTTAACCCGTCGGGTGGTTGATCATGCCGTATCAGGTGTTGCTCTTTGGTGCTATCGTTGGGCTTGGCAGTTTCGTTCAGGGCGTGACAGGGTTTGGGTTTGCGTTGCTGTCGGTTGGTTTGCTCAGTCTAGTGGCAGATGTGTATTGGGCGGTTCCGATCGTGGCAGTGTTAGCTCCCGTGCAAGTAGCGTACAACTGTTGGCTGCATCGCGCCGGTGTATCGATGCGAGAAACGATACCGGTTGTGATCGCTGCGGCAGTAGCGCTGCCGATTGGGGTGACAGTGCTTTACGATATTCCGCCACACCTCGTGCGCCCGGTACTTGGGGTCGTAATAATCGGCTTGACGATTGTTCCAAAGCTTTTTCTTGGATTCGGTGGCCGAGTCTTAGGAACAATGCCGTTCAAGCTACTTTTTGGGGTGTTAGCCGGGCTCGTAGGCGGCGCTACCGCGGCACCCGGGCCTATCATAATTTCTTATCTGTATGCATCACGGTCAGACCGGCATCAAGCGAAGTCCGACGGACAGCTGGCGTTGACGTTATTGGGTACAATGATCTTCGGTTTACATATGCTGCGGAGTCCGGAACCCACTGCTCAACTGCTGTACGCTGCTCCGTTGATTCCGGTGGTGCTAGTGGCTACTCTCGGCGGCATGCGCGTCTCCACGAGACTTCCGAACCGGCAAATTCGCATTCTTACCGATATGCTGTTGCTCGCCGTCGGAGGCTATCTCCTCTTTTCGTAACGACGTCGCTGCATGCTGCGTGACACCACGCATGGAACTGTAACGCGGAAGCCGGTGCGTCCGGTGTCTTGAGGAACAGGGTATGATTGCATCTTTAGGTATCGCCGTACTGCCCGCGGCTAGCGCATGGGGTGGGTGGGTTGGCCTGTTTGTAGAATTTACGGCGATTGGAACCGGATTAATCGGCACCCCGGGCGTAGCTGCGGAATGTTGTGCCAAAACGGCGTGGCCCGCTTGCTGCAAGACCGGGCTCCTGAAATATCGAAATGATGTGAAACGTGACGGCGGTTTCTATTGCCCCGGAGATGAATAACGTTGCCACCGGATAGCGAAACAGTGAAGTGATACGTGCTTCACGCAACGTGTAATTCACTTGAGAACTCCCGTTGAGAGCGGTTCTTGAAGTCTTCGCGTGTCCGGTACGCGATGTACCGTCCGGAACCAGCCCATGATCGTGCGGCCTGTCGGAGAAAAAGAGACGGGCAACCACAGGGAAGAACAGTCCTACCACAGCCGCCAACACCAGGTATGCACCTCGCCAGGAGAGAAGGCGAATCAACCAGTCGAGGACCGGCGGGGAAAGCGAGAAGCCGATAGTGGTGACGAAACCGAGGATCCCGTTTGCCAAGCCGCGGCGTCTGTCAAACCACTTCATAACCATGTTGCGCGAGACCATGGTCATTACGCCTTGCCCCCAGAGCCGGATGAAAAAGAACCCGACAGACAATCCAAGAATGACGCCGATCTCGCCGCTCAGGATGCCGAACACGCGGTTCAATCCTGCAACGATCACGTCAATAGCGGCCATATAGACGATGCACGCCCCGAGCGCCGCACCGGCGAGAATTGCCATGAAGGTTGCGCCTTTTCTGTCGAATAGTCTGCCCATG
>SLBH01000375.1 GCA_007126415.1 Spirochaetales bacterium | reverse complement strand
GAATCCGGTGGAGGTTTTGACGAAATCGGCTCCGGCGTCTACCGCTGCACGACAAGCGAGCTGTTTCTCCTCGTCGCTCAGAAGCGCGGTCTCGATGATGACCTTGAGGATCGGCGCGTCTTGGCCCTCGGCAGCCGCCGCAGCGGCGTGCTTGACCGCGCGAACATCGGCCCCAACGGTCTCGAGATCACGGTCCTTGAGCGCGCCGATATTGAGTACCATGTCGAGCTCCTGTGCACCGTGTTCTATCGCAAGACGCGCCTCGGCCGCCTTTGCTTCGCTCGCGCCCGCCCCGAGCGGAAAACCGATAACGACGGCGAGCTTCACCGGGGTGTTTTTCAAGGCGGCGGCGCAGACCCGGGTCCAGCAGCCGTTTACGCACACGGCGTAGAACCCATAGGTAACCGCCTCTTCGCACAGTTTCTCGACCGCGGCGCGGTTGCTATCGGGTTTCAGCAAGGTGTGGTCGATGTATTTTGCCGGCTGCGCGGCATCAAAACTCGAACGACTGTCTTTCGGTTGTTGCATCTCGTGATCCTACCGCCGGTCGTGCTACTCTTGCAAGTCTGAGAACGGTGGAGTCGGTTTCGTTGGCGGGCGACTGCGCAGCGCCGCACGGGGCCACACACCCACACAAAGGAGGCTCAAACTGCATAGTCTCAAGGTTGGGCTGATTGGGCTTGGGATGATGGGCAAGGAGTTCGCAGGCGCTTTGGCCCGTTTTCCCCATCTTACCGATCTCGAGGTTCGGCCGGAGCTCGTCGCGATCTGCGGCCGACGACTGCAGCCCGAGGTCGAGCGCTGGTTTCGCTCCATAGCGCCCGGAATAGAGCTTGCAACGCGCGATTACCGTGAGATATTGGCGCGTTCGGATATAGAAGCGGTCTACATCGCGGTGCCTCACGATCTGCACGCCGAGTTGTATACCGCCGCGATTCGATCCGGGAAGCACGTGCTCGGCGAGAAGCCGTTCGGGATCGACGCCGAGGCGAACGCTGCGATCCGCGCCGCGGCTGCCGAGCGGCCCGAGTTGGTGGTGCGCTGTGCCTCGCAGTTTATGTACTTGCCGGGCGCGCAACGCGTCGCCCGCATGCTGGAGGCGGGGGCGTTTGGGCGTATCATCGAGGCCGATCTCGGGTTTCTGCACTGCAGCGACCTCAACCCCGCCAAGCCGATCAACTGGAAGCGACGCGCCGAGACAAACGGGGCCTACGGGGTGCTCGGCGACCTCGGTATGCATACGCTGCCGCTGCCGCTTCGCGCCGGCTGGCGGCCGCTCAATGTGCGGGCGCTGCTCAGCGATATCGTAACTCGGCGGCCAAACGAGGAAGGCACCTTGCAGCGGTGCGACACATGGGATAACGCGACGCTCCTGTGCGAAGCGGTGGCGCCCGCGGACGCGCAGGCGCCCGCTCATCCGCCGGAACACGGTGCCGAGCCGGCTGCCGGATACGCCGGCCAAGATGAGGGGGCTGTTCAGCGCTTCCCACTTACGATCAGAGCGCACCGCATCGCCCCCGGCGAGCTCAACAGCTGGTACATCAAGGTGCTCGGGACGCGCGCCTCGGCCGCGTTCTCCACCAAAGAGATCAATCGCTTGTGGACCTTGGATTACGAACCGGGCGGTGAGCAAGCGTGGCGTCGGCTGGATCTAGGCTACGAGAGCTGTTTCCCCGCTGTTTCGGCGTCGAGCTTTGAGTTCGGTTTCTCGGATGCGTTGTTGCAGATGTGGGGCGCGTACTTCGAGGAGGTGGTACGAGGCGGGGTGCCACGCGAGCGCTTTGCCGGCTGCTTCACGCCCGAGGAGACGGCGGTTGGTCACGCGTTGTTCTCGGCTGCGTTGCGCTCTCAGCGTGAGGGGCGCGTGGTGCCGGTCTGACAAGCGGCTGTAGAGAACGGCGCCGCGCGGGATGCGGGCGCCGTGGTCAAGATCTTGTTTCGCTTTCTTCTGGTCTACTTCTTTTTGTAGAAGGTGGGCAGCGGCTCGCCTTCTTTCTTCCAGTGCGCGATGATTTCGTCGGTCTTGCCGGCGCTGTTGAGCATGTGAAGCTTGCGCTTGACCATCTGTTTGATCTCTTCGCGGGCCGGGCCGAGGTACTTCCGCGGATCAAACTCCTCGGGCTTGGTCGCAAAGACTTCGCGGATCTTCGCGGTCATCGCGAGTCGGAGGTCGGTATCGATATTGACCTTGCAGACCCCGTAGGTGCGAACGGCGTTGGCGATCTGGTCCTCCGGCACGCCTTTGGCGTTCGGCATGTTACCGCCGTATTTGTTGACGAGATCGATATACTCTTGCGGAACGCTCGAGCTGCCGTGCATAACCAGCGGCAGGCCCGGGCAGGTCTTCATGATCTTTTCGATGCGATCGAACGCGAGCTTCGCTTCCTTGGTGAACTTGTAGGCACCGTGGCTCGTGCCGATTGCAACCGCGAGGCTGTCGATGCCGGTGCGCTCCACAAACTCCTTGGCTTGGGTGGGGTCGGTCAGGAACTTCTCGAGGTTCTTCTCGTACTCCTCGGCACTGAGGCCCACGACGTCTTCCTCGATGCCGCCCAACTGCCCGAGCTCGGCCTCAACCACTACGCCGGCGGCATGCGCGAGATCAACGGTTTCCTTGCTCAGGCGCACGTTCTCCTCGAAATCATGGTGTGAGCCGTCGATCATCACCGAGGTGTAGCCGTCGTCGATGCACTGTTTCATCAGCTCGATCGTATCGCCGTGGTCGCAGTGGATCGCGATAGGCACCTGCGGGTACTCCTCGACGCAGCCGTCGATGATCTTGGTGAGGAAGCGAATGTTGGCGTACGAGCGGGCGCCTTTTGAGATCTGCAAGATGCACGGACTGTTCTCCTCGGCGCAGGCTTCGATAATGCCTTGCGTGATCTCCATGTTGTTAACGTTAAACGCGCCGATTCCGAAACCGCCGTCGTAGGCGAGGTCGAACATCGGTTTTGTGGTCATAAGAGGCATACGTGAACTCCTTCAACTATACTATGATATGGCAACACGTCCCGAGAGCTCGAGTTCGTGTTGGTCTCGTGCATAGCTTATCGAACCGAAAGGCTCGATGCAAGTCCGGGCTTCTCCGGACGGCGGCAGGCGGACCGCCGCCGGCGTGCCGAGGAGCGCAGTGGATCATTGCTGATCGGCGCTCTAGGTCTTTCTAAACGCGATGGGTTGTGGTAGCTTCAAACTCATGTGCGCTCGAGAGATCGGGTGTAATCGAACCAACGCAAGGGGGAAAGTATGCAAACACAACTGAAAGCGGCGGCGGCGTTCGCGATTCTACTGTTCGCTGCGGCGGGTCTTGCGGCCGATGAGGGTGGCGAGTCGTATCCGTCCTGGAGCTACGAGATCGGCGCCGGTAGCGGCTACTCTAGCGAGGGCGGGTTTGTCGAAGGGCAGATCGGCTTGAATACGCACTTCAATCGATGGATCACCTGGAGAAACTCCGGGTTCTATCG
>SLBH01000280.1 GCA_007126415.1 Spirochaetales bacterium | reverse complement strand
GCTATCCAGAACCAAGCGCAACGAAGGAGGCCGCATGCCGAGCCCCGTCGCCCTCGATCGCAACCAAACACAAGCCCTCGCCGAGGAGATCAATACCGTTTTTGCTTCCCATCTCGAGCCGTTCCCGGCCTGCCGTGAGATTGCCCGTCTCTTAGGGGCGCAGGTACGCGCCGACGGCTCGTTGCAGCTGTTGCACTGGGTGCCGGAGCTCAACGAGCTCTTGAATAGCGGAGGACGCTTTGAGCTCGAGATCATGACGCCCCCCGATGATTTTCGCTTCCAAGACCTGGCCGACGGCCGGCAGCACGAACTCGAGCTCAAGCGCGTGCGGCTTCCGATGCAGCCGCTGCAGGATCTGCTCGCGGGCGTATACACCGGCGTACGTACCGGCAGCCGGCATACCGCCGGAGCGCTCTACTGGATCATCTACACCGACCCCACCGGCCGCGAGCATATTGTGCGCGACCCGCTCGCGTGCTCGATGCCGCTCGGCGTGTACGCACCCTGTGAGGTGTATGATATCGAGAGCATGCTCCGCGCCCGGCGCGACGCCGAGTACTTCACGACGCACTACAAGACCATCTTCCCCGACGGCAGCTACCGGGCATGCGATATCGGAAGCACGCTCGAAATCCATCCCAACAGCGCAACCGCCGAGGGCACCCTCGCCTCGCTCACACGCCGCTATCGCGAAATCGGCGAGAAGCTTCGTGCCGCGATCAACCGCGGCGATCGCGACATCTACGCCGAGCTCACCGCGGAGGAGCTCGCGTTCATCGGCTACGACTCGATCGAGCTCATGCCGGAGGTGCCGCAAGGCGAGCGCGTCCGCTCCGGTACCGGTGAGTTCTTTGTCGTTGAGTCCACCGCCCCGGACGAGGCCGGCGGCGACGCCACCCTCACGGCCACGGTCAAGAAACCCAACATCAACAGCTGGGGCTACGACGTGGTGATCTACGGCACCGCCGCGGTGAGCCCTTCGATGCTCGAAAGCTGCAGGCCGGATGAGTTTCTTGAGTTCATCGAGACGCTGCACACCATGCCCGACCGTCCGATTCAGCTCGCGCTCGACTCGGTCTTGGGCCATGCCGATTTTCAAGGCGCGCTGCTGCTGCGGACCTTCGAACGCGACACCGGAGAAGACCTCAAGTACATGCACAGCGCGTACCTCGCCGGGCCCAATATGTACGGACGCGACGTCGCCTACGGACATCCCATGGTACGCGCCGTCCTGCTCGAGATGTACCGGCGCAAGAACGACTTCGGCGTCGACGCCGTTCGTGTCGACGGCGGACAAGACTTTGTGAAAGACCTCGACGATCTGACCGGCCTAAAGATACAAGACGATGAGTTCTTGAACGAGATCTCGACCGTGGTTCAAGACGTAGCAGGCATCAAGCGGCGGCTCGATATCAATATCGAGGACGGCCGGCCCTGGCCGGACGACCTCAACTGGATCTACAACTCAGCCTATCTCTGCCATGTCTGGGAGCGCACGCTGCCGTACCAGGACCGCGTCAAGCAGTGGAGTCCGCTGATCTTCGCCCACAACGTCCTCGCGAAATTCAAGTGGTTTTTCACCAAGTGGGATCGCTACAAGGACGTCTTCAAAGAGGGTGCCGACTGGATCACCGGCAACTCAACCCACGACAACGCGCGCTACTTCTACCGGATGGTCTCGCCGCGGCCGGGCAAGGAGTACCGCCCCGGCCAAAGGCTCGACGAATACTACAACGATCAGCTCGGGGCCGGCATGAAAGAGGTAGCGCACAACGGGCTCGACAACGGCGCGCTTACCGCGCTCAACCTCGGCTTTCTCCCGGGCTCGCCGATGTTCTTCCTCAACGCCACCGCGCACACGCCGTGGCTCTTCTTTCGCGACGTCGCCGATGAGTTCGATGTGAAGATCGCGGCCGACGAGGGCGCGCGCTTCTTGGCGTGGTACGTAGACGACACAATCTACGAACACGACCGCAACTTCACGCGCCTCAAGAAACTCGGCTTCCAGCATCGCAAGGACCTTCTCAGCACGCCGCGGGCGCCCGAGCACGGCACCAAGTTCCTCGAGCTGCTGTACGCAAAGTGCCTCAAGATCAAGACCGATCCAATGGCATTTCTCTACCTCTACGACACCGTAGACGATCTCGGCGGCTACCTCAGCGCCGAGGACCTCGACTGTAAAGCCGAATGCCTGCTTAGCCCGAAAACAGAGGCCGACCGGGCACTCGTCGCGCGCCTGCAGGAGCGAATCGCCGCCGACCGCGACGAGTCCAATCGCAAACTCGAGTTCGCCAAGGACATGATCGACCGCTCGATCGAACAACTCGAGCGCGAGCAAGGCGAGGCGGCCGAAGATCAGCTGCCGCTCCTCGAGGAGCAGCTCTCAAAGCTCGCGGTTCTGCGCCGCTTGAAGCAGCGGCGCAACGACGAGGCACTGCGCCTTCTCATAGAACACGCCGCAATGCAGGACGAGTACAACCTCGAGACCTGGTCCGCCGACGCGGCGCTCCGCAAGACGGCGCCGCGCGCGCTCCGCGCGGCTCTTGCGCCCACAGGCGCGGGCGGCACCACAGGCGCCGGCAACACCGGCAGGCCTGCCGCCGATAAGCCCGGCGGCAGCGCGGGTGCCGGCGACGGCGGCGAACTCAGCGCCGAGCACCTCAGGCTGTTCGCGCGCGCGTTCATGCACGACGCCTTTGAGGTCTGCAACCTAGACCGCCATCGCGGGCGCGTGCCGCTCGAGAAGGCGCGCTACAACTTCGCGCTACGGCGCTTCCGGCGCGAGCACCCCTGGCTCGCGGCCAATCCAAGCAACGATATCCATCGCGATTTCTTCAACCGCAACGTCGTCACAAACGGCGCGCGCCATCTCGGCGGGTGGTCCGACACGGGCGACATCGTCAACGCCGACACCATCTACTACGGCTGGCGTACCGACCCCACCGGCCGACGTCAGATACTCTTCATCGCCAACATGGAGGGCAAGCCGCTGCCGGCGCTCACCCTGCGGTTTCTGATCCCGTTCGAGGCCGAGTGGAAGGTGGAGATCGCCTCTCCGGGCCTCTCGCGCCTACCCGAGCGCATCGATCGCTACTACGTTATCGAGAACTTTGCAAACGGCGAGGCGGTTATCTTATCCAGGGAGCTCAAGTAAGATGTCGCACACACCAATGCGCTGGTGGCAGACCGCGGTGTTCTACCAGATCTATCCGCGCAGCTTTCAAGACAGCAACGGCGACGGCGTCGGCGACCTCGAAGGCATCATCACCCGCCTGCCGTACCTGGCCGGCAAAGGCGAAGAAGGGCTCGGCGTAGACGCGCTGTGGATCTCGCCGTTTTACCGCTCGCCGATGCGCGACTTCGGCTACGACATCAGCGACTACTGCGACGTAGACCCGATCTTTGGTGACCTCGAGCAGTTCAAGCGCCTCATCGCCGAAGCGCATACACTCGGCCTCCGTGTGGTGATAG
>SLBH01000151.1 GCA_007126415.1 Spirochaetales bacterium | reverse complement strand
GGGAAGAGTACCACCGGGCAAGTGCTGCTGCGATTGCTGCAGGCTACCGAGGGAACGGTGCTCTTTCGAGGCGAGGATGTGTTTGCGGCCGGCGGTGAGCGGATGCGAAGGCTTCGCAAGCAGATGCAGATCGTGTTTCAAGATCCGTACAGCGCGCTCAACCCGCGGATGACGGTGGGGGCCGCGATACGCGAGATTCTGCGTGTGCATGACCTGGCTCACGGCAGAGAGGCGTACGAGAAAGCCCAAGAGGTACTGGTTCGCTGCGGTCTCGACGCGGCCCACGCGGGGCGTTATCCGCACGAGTTTTCCGGCGGTCAGCGTCAGCGCGTCGTGATCGCGCGTGCGCTCGCGCTCGAGCCGAGCTTCATCGTCGCCGATGAGCCGATCTCGGCTCTTGATGTGAGCATTCAGAGTCAGATCATAAACCTACTCGAGGATCTTCAGGACGAGTTCGGACTGACGTATCTCTTCATCAGTCACGATCTCAGCGTCGTCAAACATATCGCCGACCGCGTTGGGGTGATGTATCTCGGGAAGCTCGTTGAGATTGCCGAGAAGCGCGAGTTCTATCGCGAGGCGCTGCACCCGTACAGCCAGGCGCTTCTCTCGGCGGTGCCGGTGAGCGACCCGCTGGTGAAGAAAGAGCGCATCATTCTCTCTGGGGACGTGCCGAGCCCGGCGAACCCGCCGCCGGGGTGTCCGTTTCATCCGCGGTGCCCGTACGCGATGGATGTATGTAGCCGCGTTGTGCCGCAGCTACGCCCAACCGAGACCGGGCGCTACGCCGCGTGCCACCTTGTGCATCCGCTGGATTGACCGCGCGGTCTAGACGCTGAAGCGCACGTTGATGATGTCGCCGTCCTGCACGACGTAGTTCTTGCCCTCAACGCGGAACCGGCCGGCAGCCTTCACGGCTTTCTCGGACCCGTGCTCAATGATGTGGTCGTAGGTGAATACCTCGGCGCGAATGAAGCCCCGCGCGAGGTCGGAATGAATGGCGCCCGCGGCGGCGACCGCGTTCTGGCCCTTGCGAATGGTCCAAGCCCGTACTTCGTCGCTACCGACGGTGAAGAAGCTGATATAACCGAGTGTGTGATACGCGAAGGTAGTAAGCCGAGTTTGGGCGGACTGGGTGATCCCGAACTCCTCCATAAAAGCCTCACGTTCTTCGGAATCCTCAAGACGACTGAGCTCCATCTCGAAGTTGCCGGCGAACTCCACAACGGGATACTGCTCTGAGATTGCCTCGGCCGAGCCGGCGTCGGCGGCGTAGGCCTCCTCACTGGAGTTGAGGATAACGAAGACCGGCTTTGCGGTAAGAAACTGAAACCCGCTCACGAGTTTGCGCTCATCGGGGTTCATCTCCAGACTGCGCAGAGGGTGTCCGTTCCCGAGATGACCGACGACGCGCTCGATAAGCTTCTGCTCGGCTTGCAGCGCCGGTGTCTTTTTCCCGCGTTGAAGGTCGGCCTGAATGCGCTCGAGGCGGCGTTCGGCCACGATTTGGTCCGCGAGCAACAGCTCGGTGGTGATGGTCTCGAGATCCGATACCGGTTGGGGTTCACCGTGCGTTTGGTTGATTACCTCGTCATCGAAGTTGCGGACCACGATCGAGAGCGCGTCGGCGCTCTTGATCATCTGCATCGCCTCTCCCGAGAACACGCCCTGATCGGCGGCACCCGCCGAGACGCCGACGAAGTCCACGAACTCGATCGTGGCGTAGATCGTGCGCTTGGGACGGTAGATCTCCGAGAGTTTGGTCACACGATCGTCGAGCACATCGACGACCGCGACGTTCGGCTCCGCTTTCTGCGAGACGTACTCCGATATCTCGGCCGAGCGTCCGGTAAGAGTATTGAAGATCGTTGTTTTTCCGGACTTCTCGAGCCCAATGAGACCGATATTCATGATGCACCGAATATTGCACGATCACGCAGTGTTTCGCAATCGGCCTTCACCGGCGCTTACAGCTGCTTCGCGCGGTAGCGCTCAAGGGCCCAGAGGGTGTGTTTACGGACTCGGCGATCGGGGTCGGACTCGAGTTTCGTAAGAATCTCGCGGCCGGACTCGCTGTCGAGTTTCTCGAGCGCCCGAGTGACGCGCACACGCACCTCCGGGTCGGGATCACGGGCGGCCATCACGATCCCACGGAAGGCCGAGAGCGTTGCGATTTTGGCGAGGCTTTCGGCTGCGCTCCGTCGCTCCGCCGGGTCGCGGTGCGCGAGGCGCCGTATGGTCGCTTCAACAAAGCCGGTCTCTTCGAGAATCTCGGCTATCAGCGGCCGCAGTGAGCTGATGTCGGCCTCGAGAAGCTCGACCATCGCACGCTCGCCGTCGGCTCCCATCGCCCGGAAAACGCGCACCAGTTTCTCGCGCAGTCGCGGTTCAGCGTCCTTGAGGTGCTCCACGATCTCGGTGATCTGCTTAGCGCTGCGCTTCTCGGCGAGACCCCGAACGACGTCATCGTCGTACTCGTCGCCTTGTTCGAGAAGCTCAACGAGTACCGTGATTGCACGCTTCTGCTCCGAGCGCCCGAGGCCTATAATCGCGGCGCGCCTAACCTCCTCAACCTCGTTGACGTCGGTCAGCAACTCGCGCACTTTGTCCACCGAAGCCGAGCTCCCTCCGGCGCCGAGCGCGTGGGCCGCTTCTACGCGAACGCGCTCCATCGGATCCCGCAGACGATCCTGCGTCTGGTTGAACGATTTTGAGTCTCCGAGCTCAAGGAGCGCCCAGATGGCGGCGATGCGTACTTCCGGGTCGGCGTCGTGCACCGACTCACGAACCGGCTTCAGAAACGACTTATCCCCCAACGCCGGGGTTAGCGAGATGACCGCTGCACGGGTCTCAGCGTCGTACCCTTCGATATAGCGGTGCACGCGCTTGGCAATATCGGCGGCGTCGTCTGCCGCCATGACGGTAGCAAGCTCGCGTATCTCGACGGCACCTAGCCCGGATAGGTTTTCGAGCAGGTACTGACGAGCGTGCGGTAGTTGCAGCGCCGACAACAACCGAAGCACCGATAGCCGCACCGCGTGCCCGCCGCTGTCTATCGATGTGTCGCGAAGGGTTGCGATAAGGCGGGAGACGAAGCTGCGATCCTCGAATCTCAGCAAGGCTTCGTGGAGCTCATCACGGCACTCGAAACGAGGGTCCTGTAAGAGCTCGAGCAGGAGGTCGATCATTAGCGACTGCGCGCGCGCCGGAATCGCGTTTAGCAACCCCGCTGCACGGGCCGGTTCGTGGCGGCGGCGACTGAGCTCATCGCGCATCAGAGTAAGCGCACCGTGATCGCCACGGTCGGCTATCGCCGCGATCGCGGCATCGTAGATCTGCTGTTGCGGCGCGTCGATCAAAGGAAGCGTGAAAACGCGCCGTGCAAGCGCGGTTATTCGCTCATGCGGCCCGGCTTCCTGAAGGATCGCGCCGGCGAGCGCTAATGAGCCGGGATTGTTGAGTCGTGAAAGCGAGCGGAGAAACCCGGTGACACCCACGGCCGCCGCGGTGCGGAGCACCCCCTCCGCGCGGCCGATACCCTCGGGGTCTCCCAGCGAAACCTCTTCAAACAGCTTGGTTAGTGAGCCGTTGCGCTCGAGATAGCGTGCAGCAGGCAACGCCGGCTCGGGATTGCCGCTTGTCAGACAGGAAAACGCAAACGCTTCGTCTTCCTCGGAGCCAAGCTCAAGCAGATCGACGACGTGTGCGGCCTCGTCGTCCGATAGCTGCTCGCGGCTCAACCGATAGCGATCGGCGAACTGAGCAGCCAGTCTGCGACGCGAAACCTTCCGAACCGCGAACACCGGATCGTGAAGGTACAGATCGTACAAATTTTGAAAGAGGCGGTCCAAGTCATCGGTTGTTATCTGTTCGGCGACTGCAGCTCGTACCGAGCGGTGTGGGTCGCGGAACGCGTCCCACGCGGCGCGTTCTGAGCGCTCGTCCGAGCTCTGCAGGATGATGGTCATCGCGAAATGACGCGCCGGCCATTCCGGATCACCGGTCATTTCGCGAACTCGATCGAGCCGATCGCTGAGCAGCTTCAAAGCGAGCGCGCCGTTGAAACTCTCACCGCCTCCCGACAGTGCGATCCTCCGAAGTCCCTCCAGATCGTCCGAGGTGTCTATCCAGGATAGGAGCAGCGTCGCGACGCGCGGGCTCTTGAGAGCCGCCATGAAACAGGCGAACAGTCCAACGTCGGGTATGAGCTCGATGATCTTGCGCGCATCACGCTCGCGTGCCTTGCTGAGCACGCGGTCTATCCAGATTTGGTCTAACCCTGTGATCGTGATGATGCTGGGGTCGTGCCCACGAGCGACCTTCTCGATGACCCCCGAGCGCAGCGCAATAGTAGCTCGGCTATACCGGCGGTGTATCAGCTCCTTTGCGAGTTCGGGCGCTTCAAGCGCGCGCATCAAGGTGTTGCGAAACGAAATCCTGAGCACGCTAACCCACACTATGGCGGCTATCGCGAGCAAAGCGAGTACGGGAGCGAGGATGTAGACCCATTCCGGAGCGTCGCTCAACACGGTTACATCAAGATTCACGGTAGACTCCTCATTGGGCACTCGTGTGCCGATCAGTGGTTGCAGTTTTGGTTCTCATTGCCGCGTGGGGTGAATCGGCGCAGCGAACGACTATCGTACCATGCGAATAACGCGAAAGATCGTGATCGGATCTTCCTTGCCTTTTACCTGCACCGCATCAAGCTCTTGCAGCTTAAAACGGTCGCCGATCATATCGCGTGTGTCCTGGGTTATGATCACCTGCCCGCCCTGAGCGATGCTCTCGAGTCGCGCGGCCACGTTGACGCTGTCGCCGATCACGGAGTAGTCCATCCGTTGCGTGCTGCCGAGGTTGCCGGCAACCAAGGGGCCGGTGTGCATCCCGATCCCGACTCGAAGGTTGGAGGCGTCGCCGGTGAAAAACGCCCGCTTCGGGGAACTGATTCTATCCTGAATCTCCAGAGCGCAACTGACCGCGTTGATCGCGTCTTGCTCCTCGCTCTGCAACGGTACGCCCCAGATAGCCATGATCGCGTCGCCTATGAACTTGTCGATAAACCCACGGTAATTGATGATGACCTCTACCGCCTCTTGAAAGTAGGCATTGAGTACCGTGATGATATGTTCGGGGTCCTTCCCTTCCGAGAAACTGGTGTATCCGCGGATATCGGCGAAAAAGGTCGTCGCGAGCTTCTTGTCGCCGCCAAGGCGCACGCTGTTTGGTTGTTGGATAAGGTTCTCCACCAGATCGTTCGAGAGGTAGCGTGCAAACATATCCTTGACGAGACGACGTTCCTCCTTCACCACCTTCATCTGGCCTTTGAGCTCGCGCTCGGCGGTTTGGTCGGTGAGCAGGAGGGTGATACCCTCATGACGGCCGCGCTTGCCCTGCAGCGGCGATACGTTCAGTGAGAAATCGATCTCGCGGCCGTCGCGGCCGCTGATGATACCTTCTATACCGAGCTGCTCATCGCCGGTGGTTCCGGACTGTTCCAACGCGTTTAGCACGCGAGAATCAACCCTGGAGCCGAATACCTCCGAAAGCGGCTTCCCGATGTGCTCATCCTGTAGATCAAGACGCTCGGCTGCGGCCCGATTGAAGTACTGCACGGTGCCTCGGCGATCGGTGGTTACGAGCAAGTTTGTCATCGAGGCAAAGATACTTTCTTGGTAGCGCTCGAGCGCCTCCACCTTTCGAAGCTGTTCGCGGAGTTGGTCGAGCAGTTCGCTGTTGTGCAGCATCCCGGCCGCGAGCGGCACAAACGACTCTACGAACCGCAGCTGTGAGTAGCGATAGAACTCGGAAGGCGCGGCGTTGAGAATCAGTACGCCGAGTAACGCGCGCGGTGCGGCTAACGGAGCCACGATCGCACTGCGCATGCGGTCATTGAGCAGCGCGTCCTTGAAGTGCGGCCGGTCGCGGTCGTGCAGGACAAGCGTTTCCCGCAGTTCCGAAACCAACGAAACGCTTTCGGCGTCGGGCCGGATGGTTCGTGGCAGCTCGAAGCGGCCGCGTCGATACGCAAGCTTCAGACTCGAGGTGGGCTTCTCCGGGTCCGCCGCCAAATAGAGTGCGCCGACATCCGACCGGGTGATGTCGACCGTTTGCTCAACCAAAACCGACGCCAACGAGCGCGCGTCGTTCTCACGGGCAAGTAGTGCCCCGGCGCGTACGAGTTCGTGCGTGAGCTCGCCTGCCGTGTGTGGCTGCACCGAGGTTCCGGTGCCGTTGCGAATTATGCTGTCTGTCTGTGCCGCGTTCACGGCGTCGAGTTGTATACGGTCTGCTACCCCGTCTGCAACAATGGTCTTGATGGTTTTGACGGCCCGGAGAGCGGGCTCATGAAAGGGCATGACTTGGCGCGCACCGCGTCAAGCGGTTACGATGCACGGCAAAGGATTTACCCGTGCTTCGATACTATGGCGGTCGGAGCGAAACAGGAGGAGAAGACTCGTGATAGAGATAGGAGCAGACCAATTGGGAGAGCTCGCGGTGCAGTACGGGCAACGTGTTGTACTGGCGGTGTTGGTGTACATCATCGGCCGTTTCGTGGTTGCTGGTGTTATGCGCTTGGTCCGGCGTTCTTTCGATTTGAAAAAAGATCTCGACCCCACCGTTCGGTCGTTTCTGGACTCGGTGGTGCGCAGCGTCCTGATGATCATGGTGGTGCTCACGGTGTTCCAGACGCTTGGGATCGCGCTTACGTCGTTCATCGCCGTGCTCGGTGCCGCTGCACTCGCGGTTGGGCTCGCGTTTCAAGGAAGCCTCTCGAACTTCGCCGGAGGCGTCCTGATTCTGTTGTTTCGCCCCTTTAACGTGGGAGACTTCATCGATGCCGGCGGCATGATGGGCACCGTAGTCGAGATTCGCATTCTCTATACGCTTCTCAATACCTTCGACAACAAGCGTTTGGTGGTACCCAATGGTGGCCTTGCGAACACCACCGTCACCAACTTCAGCGTGAACGCTACCCGGCGCATCGACCTTGTGTACGGCGTTTCGTACTCTGCCGATATCGATCTCGTGAAGCAGATTCTCAGCGACACCGTTGCAGCGAACGATATGGTTCTGAGTGCCCCCGAGCCGATGATTGGTGTGCTCGAACACGGTGACAGCGCTATCAAGTTTGCGGTTCGTGTTTGGGTTGCACGGGAGAACTTCTTCGCCGCTACCTTTGCGTTGAACGAGACCGTTAAGAAAGCGTTCGACGAGGCCGGAGTAGCTATTCCGTTCCCCCAGCGCGATGTGCACCTGTATTACCATAGCTCGGAGTTGCCGGGAGGAGCGGTTTAGTTTCATTTTTACCTGTGAGATGGTAAGCTCGGTAATCGGTAAAACACCCGCAGTTGAACGGAGGACGATATGTCTGAGATAAAAAGCGCTCTGGAGCTGGCGCTCGAGAAAACTGAGAATGTGCAGGGCGACCACAAGAGCCTCGAGATGCACGAACACAAGCAGATCGGGAAACGGTTGGTAAGTAAGGTGATCGACGGCGAGGAGATTGATATCGCCGCGGAGTTCGCGCGTTTCGAGGGTGAGAAGCTCGAATGGGTAGAAGAGGGGTTTTTCGAGGTCTTGCTCATGAACATAAAGCTTCCCAACGACGACCTCGAGATGCAACGGATCCGGCGCCTCGAGAGCGGCTTTCAAGCCGTGATTCGCGACAACAAGCAACTACGGGAGCTGTTCAAACAGCTCGATTCGCTGCTCGGTCAGTATCTCGAGAATAGGCGCCAGATGATCGAAGCGGTTCGTCAGCAGTTTGAGGGACGGATCCGTCAAAAGGAACAGGAGATGCAACGCCAGATGGGCGCACAGGGGAGGACGGACCCGGCGAGCGATCCTGAGTTCGCCCAGTACCTGCGCGAGAACATGAACCGCCTGCAAGGCCAGTACACCGGGGTTCTCGATCAAGTGAAACAGCAGTTGCAGCAGTTATACGACGCCGGCCGCTAAGACGCGTGATGGGTGCAGGTGGTGGGGGGGCCGTGTTCAAACGATACACCGCGCGGTACAAGCGCACCGTCCGGATTTTATCAATAGACGGAGGCGGCGTACGGGGCTTGATACCGACGTTTCTGCTGCACGATATCTATCGCCGGATAGAGCTCCGGTGCGCATCCTGGGGAAGGCGCAAGGTCCCCCGGATACACGAGGTGTTCGACCTCGTGGCGGGCACCTCCACCGGCGGTTTGATTGCGCTGGGGCTGTGTGCTCCCGAGCAGCATTTCAACCACGGCGGCGAATCAAGCGCGGAGCGCGAGCCGCCGCCGGCCCCTCACCCCGCGGTCACGATAGAGCGCATTATCGAGATCTACACGCGCTACGGCTCGCAGGTCTTTCCGCGTTGGAAGTTCAACCGCTTGCGCACGGTGCTACAGGCTTTCGGCGAGAAGTACGACGCGGCGCCGTACGAGCGACTCCTGCGCATGTTGTTTGGGGATCTCAGGGTCAGCGAGGCGCTCACCAACCTGCTCATTACCAGCTACGATACCGAGCGAGGCACGCCGTTCTTTTTTAAGCGTCGCCCGGCGCATTATCGGCGGTACGACGACCGCGACTTTCTCATGCGCGACGCCGCTCGGGCGGCCTCGGCCGCGCCCACCTTTTTTGAGCCGGCCTATATCCGCCCGGTCGACGGGCATAGCCGAGAGTTCTACTGCTTGATCGACGGCGCAATTTTTGCGTCCAACCCGGCTATGTCGGCCTATATCGAGGCGCGCAAGATGTACCCTCGGGCGCGGCGCTTCATAATCGTGTCGCTCGGTACCGGCAAGCGCACCCGTCGTTTCACATACCGCGAGATGCGCAACTGGGGGTACATAGACTGGGTTTCTCCGATCAAGGGGGTGCCGCTTACGGCGATGACCACCGAGGGGGTTGCCGAAGCGGTGAACTATCAGCTGACGAGGCTGCCGGGAGTGGAGTACTATCGTTTCAACGCGCCGTTGTACGGAGCGTCCGAGGCTATGGACGACGCGAGCGATGAGAATATCGACGCCTTGCAGGGCGTTGCGCGACGAATTATCGAGGACAACGTGACGACGCTCGACAACGCGATCGGATCACTGTTATGAATCTGCAACGAAAACGCGACGAAAACGCGACGATTTGCCGGACGGCGGGGCGGTCGCGAATCGGCGTCGAAGCGCGAACTGGCGTCGAGGAGTGAGGCGGTGTACAACCATCCTACAATGCGGTTGGGCGTTATCGGTGGTGGGCAACTCGGCCGCATGTTGATCGCCCCGGCCCGTGAGCTCGGCGTCGCGGTTAACGTGCTGGACCCGGACCCTGAGGCCGCGGCTGCGGAGGTGGCCGACCGTTTCTTGGTCGGCTCCTTGACCGATCCGGAGGCGCTCGCCGAGTTGGCCTCCTGGAGCGATCTGCTGACCTACGAGATCGAGCATATCGATGTGTCGGCGCTGCAGAGCCTCGCCGACCGCGGCGTCGTCATTCGTCCGTCGGCCCGGACTCTCGCTACGATACAAGACAAGCTGCTGCAGAAGCGGCACCTCGCCCGGCACGGTATACCGGTTCCGGAGTTTCTGGAGATGCCAAGTGACGATGAGCCGGGCAGTGGCGCCGATGAGGGTGCTCACCTGAGCGATGCAGGGAAGCAGATCGGGTATCCGTGCGTCGCAAAGGCCCGGCGCGGTGGGTACGACGGTCGCGGCGTGGTGGTCTGCCGCGACGAGGCTGAGCTACGCGCGTTACCGGGGCCGCGACTTCACTGGTACCTCGAGCGATATCTCGCTGATGCAGCCGAGCCCGCGATGCTTGTGGCGCGCGGCGTCCGGGGCGAGCTCAGGCTGTACCAAGCGTTCGAGATGATGTTTCACCCGGAGCGCAACATCTGTGACGCAGTGGTTTTGCCGGCGGCGCTGCCGGACGCGGTACAGCGGCGCGCGGCCGAGATTGCGGTAGCGGCGGTTGAGAGCTTTGAGACCGCGGGGTTGTTCGCGATCGAGCTGTTTCTCACCGGCGACGGTGAGGTGCTGGTCAACGAGATCGCGCCGCGCCCGCATAACTCAGGGCATCTTACGATCGAGGCCTGCGTTACGAGTCAGTTCGAGCAGCACCTGCGCGCGGTCTGCGGGCTCCCGCTCGGCTCTACCGAGTTGCTGTCGCCGGGGGCGATGGTGAATCTGCTCGCCGGGGGCCGGAGTGAGGGGCCGGTGGCGATTAGCGGCCTTGAGGAGGCGCTCGCGTTGGAGCGCGTACGGGTCCACCTGTACGGCAAGCGGCGCGCGCGTCCGGGGCGCAAAATGGGGCACGTGACGGCTCTGGGGGCGGACACCAACAGCGCGCTCGAGGCTGCGCGTGCGGCCGCAGACAGCCTGTGGATCGGCGCGTCTGAGCGCGTCTGAGCGTGCGTGAGCGTGCGTGAGCGCGCGTACGGGGTGTGCGGCGCGTACGGCGCGTGCGGATGCGTATACCTCTACGGCAACAGCGGTCGGCGAGTGACCGCATCAATGTCATGGGATAAGGCGGAGGAAGGGTGAACAGCGTATGCAGAACAGCGACAGCACGGATCAGGAGGCGCGCGATTCGGTACGGAGCGCGGCCGACGACAGGTCACACGCACCGGCGGAGAAGGCGTTGGTAGGCGTAATAATGGGGAGCAGCTCCGATTGGCCGGTTATGCGGCGCGCGGTTGAGGTGCTGCAGGAGCTTGAGGTGCCGTTTGAGTATCGGATCGTTTCAGCGCATCGCACACCCGACCGGATGCGAGAGTACGCCGCCCGGGCAGCCGAGCGCGGCCTGCGAGTGATCATCGCCGGCGCAGGCGGCGCGGCGCACCTGCCGGGTATGGTAGCGGCGATGACCGCCCTACCGGTTATCGGCGTGCCGGTTCGCGGCTCGAGCCTCGATGGGCTCGATTCGTTGCTTTCGATCGTGCAGATGCCGCGCGGTATTCCGGTGGCTACGGTTGCGATCAACAACGCAGAGAACGCGGCGTTGCTCGCGGCGCGCATTCTGGGTGCGGACGACGGCTCTACGCGGCGCAAGGTTGAGCAGCGCATGGAGCGCGCAGCCGCTGCGGTACTCGAGGCTGATGAAGAGCTGAGAGCTATCGAGGATCCGAACGCGCTTGGTGAGTAGGTAACGGTGTCGAGTTACGGATTCTATCTGTTTGTGGACGCAGTAAAGGATCTCATCGCGGTGTTGGCTCCGGTATTGGTAGCGATTGTGCTTGCGGTTGCTGCATTGCTGGCGTGGCGCCGCTACCTGGTCGCTCTGCAGAACCCGGACTGCGTTAAGCGGATAGAGGCACTCGAGGCGCGCGTGCTCAACTTGGAGCGAGAGAGGCGGAGTAGCACGGCTGAAGAGGAACGCAACGAGTGATGCCGCGGCATCCTGATTACCGGACGCGGTAGCGCTCCGCGAGCATGCGCCACAACACCGCGAATAGCCCGGCCAGGATCGGCCCCACGAGGAAGCCGATTATTCCGAGCCAACCGATTCCTCCTAAGGTGGCGAGCAATACGACCGCCGGGTGCAGGCCTGAACGGGTGCCGAGCAGTTTCGGCTTGATGAGGTTTTGGCTGATTCCGACGCCGCCGACGCCGAACACCAGCAACACGAACGCGGCAACCCAGCGACCGGACAAGGCGAGTATCAGTATTGTCGGGACAAATACGAAGTTTGTCCCCACCAGCGGAATGACGGAAAGCACCATCATGATGAGTCCCCACAGAAAGGGTGAGGGAATTCCTATCAACAGAAACAGAAACGCGCCGTACACGCCCTCGAAAAATCCTATCAGTACCGTGCTAACCAGCGTGGCGCTGGTGACCTGCACCGTTTCGGAGGAGATATAGTCGATATCTCGTTGCTCCATCGGGATGACCGCGCTGATTGACGTAACCAGCTTCTCGCCGTCGAGGAGGAAGAAGAACATCAACAGCAACCCGAGCAGCCCGGCGCCCACGGTGCGCGCCGCCCCCACGAACGAGCTCTGAAAGGCCTGCAAGAGAAACTCGCTTCCCACCTGCATCACGTCGCGCAGAATCTCCTGAAGCGAGAACTGCTCGATGTGGTCCATATAGGGCTCAAAAACGGGAAACAGCTCGAGCAATCCGCCGAGACCGGCCTCGCTGAAACGTGCTATCGCGGAGCTGACCTCACGCGTAATGGCGCTGTAGCGCGCCGCGATTGCGATCAGCTCGGTGTAAGCCAGGATTCCGAGGATCGAGATCGGAATTACGACGAGCAGCACGATCACGCCAAGCGTCAGAGCGGCGGCCCATCGCCTGCGATCACCGAGTGCGCGAGTTATGCGCAGGAACAGGGGGTAAAACAGGCGTGAGAAGATGGTTGCGATCAGGATCGTGATAAGAAACGGGCTCAGTAACCGAATGAACAGTATTGTGACGGTGACCACAACGGTGAGGAGAAAGAGCTCGGAAAGCTTGGTAGTGATCTCACGTTCGCTTGCCATGCTGCACGTACCGCAATTTCATGGTATAGTAGAGTATACGAAATGTTGCATCAAGGTGAGGAACAGATCGCGTTACATCGTGTTGATCTGCCGTTGCCGGGGCGCGCACGCCTGGAAGAGGTGTATCGCCGGCTGCGGCCTAAGTATGAAGAGGCGCTACAGGAGTTGCAGCTTCGCCTGCGCTCGGAGTTGACCACGATCGGTTTGGATCCGACCGTCAAGTGGCGGGTGAAGTCGTTCGACAGCTG
>SLBH01000108.1 GCA_007126415.1 Spirochaetales bacterium | reverse complement strand
TTCGGCTCTTGCTGCAGAGCGAGCAGTCGCTCCTCGGCTTCCGAGAGCACGTGCGGTTTGTATCGAAGGATTTTCCGCAGCGCGATCTCGAACTCCTCGAGCGCCGGTGCCGCGAGAAACTGCTCCATGCGGTCGTCGGGGATTGCCTGAATCTCCGGTGTTTGGTAGCTGGCACGAGCCTCGGCCGCGGTGGCGCCCTGCATGAAGCGTGAGAAGCGGTCATGGTTGCAGCTATCGGAGACGTCCTCGGAGAGCTTCAGGTGTGCATAGTAGCCGAGGCGCTCCTGCAGCTGGTTCATCTGGTTCATGAACGCGAGGCAGTCGGCAAGCTTCTCGGCCGACTCCCCGAGCGTGCCCTTGAAGCGGTCTATCTCGGGAGTGCGTTGCATGTAGCGTTTGAGATCTTCTTCCCAAGCGTCGTCGTTTTTGTACAAACTCGAGAGGTCCCACTTGTACTCGGCGGGGACCTCGTCGCGACTCGAAATCTGTGATGTCTTTGCACTCATGGGTGCACGATAGCGGGCAGGTCCGGGGGCGTCAAGCTTCCGAGGCGCATTAGCGACTGAGGCCGAGCTCGAAATCGTCGAGCTCGAGATTGTCGAGCAGCGAGGCGAGTCGTCGCGCAGCCTTCCCTCGATGCGAGCGGCGGTGTTTCTCCTCGGCTGAGATATCGGCCACCGTGACGCCGAGGTCCGGAAGCAGAAAGACGGGGTCATATCCAAAGCCTCCGCCGCCGTTTGAGGGGCTGCGCGCGATTTCTCCGTGCCAGGTTTCCTGCACGATGTAGTAATGGTCGACGCCGAGGTACGCAACCATGCAGCAAACGTAGTGCGCTGCGCGGTTGTGCTCGTCGTTGAGCGTGTTAAGCAAGAGGTTGTTGCGGTCTTCGTCGGTAAGCTTGGGGTGCTCAGGGGTATTCCCGAAGCGCGCGGACCACACCCCCGGGCGGCCGTCGAGCGCATCGACCGCGATTCCCGAGTCGTCGGCGATAACGATCGGTGGCCGGTTTGTGTGGGCCTCGGCGACGAGCTCGTGAAGCTCTTTGGCTTTGCCGAGTGCATTGCCCATGAAGGTATCGGCGATTTCTTCGTGGTCGAACTCGAGGTGATAGTCTTCCGGCGTACTGAGGGTATGGCGAGCAAGAATTTCGGCGAGCTCGCGGCGCTTGTGTTGGTTGTTCGAGGCGAGTAGTAAATGCATCGTGCCATCATATGGATTGCTCCACCGGCTGTAAAGCGCCCGCCCGCGAGGCCCGTGTGGCCCGCGGGGGCGGTGTGGCCCGCGGGGGCGGTGTGTCCGGCGTAACCGGCGGGGGCGACAAACCGGTCGGCGTGGCGGCGGCAACGCGCGGCGACCGTGCTGCGTATGGCGCAAGCACGCGCCTGAGGTAGTGCATCGTGGAGTCAACCGAGCCTTTTGGGATTCGAAGCGCGGTTGCGATCTCTTTATTGGAGGGTGTCAGAGGGACGGTTTGGAGCCGTTGATGCGCGCTGTAGTAGCGAGCCCGGTGTGCCGAGACGCTCCGCTTGAGGTAGGCGACAACGCGTGGGTTCTGTGTTTGCTCGAGCCTCATGTAGAGGTACTGCATCGTGAAGTACGCGGCCGACCGTCGCTCTTGAAGCACCATAATGCGCGAGATTCGCAGATGCATGCAGGCGCGTAGTTCCAGCCATCCGTCGTGCAGTTCATTGCGGTCGTGCCCGGTTACGAGCGAGAGCTCGGCGAGGTCGTGCTCGTTAAGATTGAGGCAGCATTTCATCGCAAGAATTACTATTCGTCGTGCGGTCGCGCCGCAGGCGATGCGGGTCCGCGGAACCGAGTTGAGCGCATTGAGAACCGCGTCGAGCTCGGTTCGGAACGTTACCCGCGGTTCACGGTCGAGCGGATACTCCGGAGCTTGCTCGGCTATCTCCTCGGGATCAAACACGGTGTTACAGATGACGGCTGTATCGGCGGTAGCGCGCCTGAGGTTTTCGCGATTGCGGGCCGCGACGTACGTGCGAATCTGGTACCTGAGTGTGGAGTAAAGGTACGCACTGAACGGGCGGCCGCGGTTTCGGAACCGTTGGATTGTAAGCGGAATTCGGGGGTAGAAGTGCAACAGGAAGTCGCCGCAGTCGTCCTCTTTCAGCCCAAAGCAACGCGCCGGATAAGCATAGACTCGGCGCATAATCTCTTCATACAAGTAGGTGCCGCCCTGACCGGTTCGCTGGTAGCTCAACACCCGGCCGGTTAATTGATCCATTGAAACACTCCTCGCTCTTTGAATTCCCGCCGACGGGAAACTTATTGAAGCAAGCGGCGTGCCAATAACCGAGGCGTGATCCTGGCGGAAGTTTTACATTCATTTACAAAAGAAGCGTCTCAACCGGCAGTCCGGTTGATAAAAACAGGTGTGTTAACGAAGGCGCGATAGAGAGAGCGGGCTACACGGACGAGGCTCGGCAGAGGCTCGGAAGAGTGAGTGTGAAGAGTGAGTGTTCCGGAACTCATCGGCCCGTTTCGAAGCGGACGAGGCGTTCCTCGATGATGCTCCGCAGTTCGGCGTATACCTCATCGAGTTTTTGGTCGGTGAGGAACCCGGCGGCGCGCTTGTGGCCGCCGCCGCCGTAGAGTTGCGCGATTGCGGCGACATCGAAATCGGTGGTGGACCGCAGGCTGCCGCTGCACTCGGCTTCGTTCTCCTGCCTGACGAACGCCACGACGCTGCAGCCGCGTACGCCGAGAAGCAGCTGATAGAGCATCCCGGTGTCGCGTTCGCCTGGAGCAAACTCTTGACTGTCGGCGAGCGTCTGGTATGTGAGTAAGGCGCGACCCTCGGCGATAGACTCAACGCGTTGTAGCCAGCGGGCAAGCAGATAGCGTGATGCCCGCGAGTGTCCACCAAAGATGGCGTCGTGCGTTTCTCGCGGGCTCGCGCCGGCATCAACCAGGCGAGCGGCGAAGCGGAAGGCATCACCGCTGCCGTGGTCCAGATGCCGGAAATAGCCTGTATCGGTGCAGAGACCGAACAACGCGTGACGAGCCTCCTCGGGTGTCGGGCTCTCCTCGGCCGCCTCGATGATGAGCTGTATCAGTACTGTAGTCGACGGAGCGGTGGGGTCGATCAAGGCGAACTCGCCGCCGGAGTCGTTGGTTGCGTGATGATCGACAACCGCAGTCGGCAGCCGCTCTGGGAGCGACGAAAGCTTCCCGAGACGTTCGTAGTCGGAGCAGTCGAGTACCACCGCGGCGCAGGTATCTTGCGAGCTTAACTGCGGTAGGGTGGTGTGAAAGCGCGGCGCGAAGTCTTGAATCTCCGGCCGGTCGAACGGACCTTCATTTAAGAGAGTGACCGTCTTGCCTCGACGTTTGAGGAACGACTCAAGCGCAAGCGACGCGCCGATACAGTCGCCGTCCGGCTCTACATGGCTCAGGATATAGTAGTGCTCGTACGAGGATAGGAACCGCAGCACTGCTGCGGTTGCGTCGGTAAGATTTTTCATGACGATTGTGCGTCGCGGACTCTGCCCCTAAACGCATCGCATAGATCCATGCCGGGCAAGGAACCGTACGGCGCTAATAGCGCACCTGTAGAACGTCGCCTACTTCGTTAAATCGTTCTCGTTCTTCAGGGCGGTTCGGGAGCAATCCCCATGAGGGGTGAGCGGTGTTACTGCGTACAAACAGGCGGACATGAGAGAACTCGCCATCATAGTAGTAAACCTGCATATACGGTGCCGCCTTGCGGTTTGTATACACAACCTCGCCTTGACCGGCGGCTTGCCCAAACCAGCGTGCCGGCAGGTAGTTCTCGGCGGTTTCTAGGCGGCTTGTGCGGTATACGATTTTATACCCGCCGCTGTGGGTGTACACGCGCTCCAGCGGAACGGTACGAACATAAGGACGCGGCTCATCGGCGGCTGCCTGCACGGCAATCACCAAGAACAACACGCCGACAAAAACGGCTACCGGGTTTTTCACGGTCATCCCTCCTGGATAGCTACACTCGCTCCCTAGTATATGAACTCACGGATCGAAATGCAAGCAACAGCGTCGACAGCAACAGCGTCGACAGCGTCCACTCACACACAGCGCCGCGGCGCTCACCGAGAACGCCGCGTCTATAGGCTGCTGCGGCGTCGGGATAGACGCCTCGGCGCTCTTGGGCGCGATGCGCGCTAAGCGGATTTCTTGTCGATCAGGACCTCGGGCTTCTCTCCGTTCTCGATAACATTGCGCGTGATGGCCACTCGCTTACTACCCTCCATCGAGGGAATGTCGAACATGATATCTATCATGACGTTCTCGACGATTGAACGCAGACCGCGCGCGCCGGTCTTCTGGGCCATTGCTTTCTCGGCGATTGCCTTCACCGCTTCGTCTTCGAACGTGAGATCGACGTCATCTAACCGTAACGACGCCTGATACTGCTTGATAATGGAGTTGCGGGGTTCTCGAATGATGCGCACCAGGTCTTCTTGGGTGAGATCGCGTAGCGCAACGTGTATCGGCATACGGCCGATGAACTCGGGTATCAACCCGTACTGGATCAAATCGTCGGGGTGCAACTGACGCATCAGCGCCGCGCTGTCGCGCTCCGACGGCAGGCGAACATCGGCGCCGAAGCCCATCGGTTGCTGCAGAACGCGCTGCTCTACAAGACGCTCGAGACCGACGAACGCGCCGCCGCAGATGAACAGAATGTTGGTGGTGTCGATCTTGATCATCTCTTGACTCGGGTGCTTGCGTCCACCTTGGGGCGGCACCGAAGCAACCGTGCCTTCGATGATCTTGAGGAGTGCCTGCTGAACACCCTCGCCGGATACGTCGCGTGTGATCGAGACGTTTTCGCTCTTGCGGGCGATCTTGTCGATCTCGTCGATATACACGATGCCACGCTCGGTAGCGGCAACGTTGTTGCCGGCGGCCTGGTAGAGCTTGAGAAGGATGTTTTCAACGTCCTCACCGACGTAGCCGGCCTCGGTGAGGGTTGTGGCGTCGGCGATAGCAAACGGCACGCGCAGCTTGTCGGCGAGAGTCTTCGCGAGCAGCGTCTTGCCGGTGCCGGTGGTCCCGATCAGCAAAACGTTGGCCTTCTCGATCTCGATCTCGTCCTCGAGCTTGCTCTTTTGCGTAATGCGCTTGTAGTGGTTATAGACCGCTACCGAGAGCACCTTCTTGGCATCTTCTTGGCCGATAACGTACTGATCGAGGTGTGACTTAATCTCCTTAGGGTTTGGGATATCGTCGAGAAACTCGGTGGTCAGCACCTCGTCTTCCTCGTCGAGGATCTTCTTGCAGACGTGCACGCATTCATCGCAGATGTACACGCCCGGCCCGGCGATCAAGCGTCTCGCAAACTCGGAGTTCTTGCCGCAAAAGGAACAGATCTTTGTGTTTTCGGTGTTATTTTTCTGCTTGCTCATTGGTTTTCGGCCTTGTTAATACGTTGTCGACCACGCCGTAGGTGACGCTTTCTTGTGCCGACATGAAGAAGTCGCGCTCCATATCGGTGGCTACCTGGTCTTCGGGCTTGCCGGTGTGCTGCGCGAAGTATTTGATCAGCATCTTTTTGAGGCGTACCATCTCGCGGGCTTGAATGCCGATATCGGTCGCCTGCCCGTGCACGCCTCCCCAGGGCTGGTGAATGAGAATACGCGAAGACGGTAAGGCGTAGCGTTTTCCGGGTGCGCCGCCCGCCAACAAAATTGCGCCCATTGAGGCGGCTTGGCCCAGGCAAATCGTCTGTACGGCCGGTTTGATGATCTGCATGGTGTCGTAGATTGCAAGCCCGGCCGTTACCGACCCACCCGGCGAGTTTATGTAGAGGTTTATGTCCTTCTCAGGGTCTTGAGACTCGAGGAACAGGAGCTGGGCCACCACCAAGTCCGCGGTGATGTCGTGTATCTCGCCGTCGAGAAATACAATGCGATCCTTGAGGAGGCGAGAGTAGATGTCGTATGAGCGTTCACCGACGCCGGTTTGCTCTACGACGATCGGTACCATTGTGTTGTTTTGTTCGGTCATTGTGGAAGCCCTTTGCTTGGTGTTGCCGTGTTGAGGTTCGATTCCGAATTTACGCATTTCGCTGCATTGCGTCCAGGAATTTCACCTTTTCGCCCGGCTTCACGGTAGCGCGCTCTATGAGCTGGTCGTAGAGCTTGCGTTCGCGCACCTCGCGGCGAAGATACTCGGTCATGTTGTTCTGTTCGATATACTCGCGCGTTTGCTCCAGATCCATCGAGCTCGCCTCGGCCTTTTCCTTGATATCGGCATCGAACTCTTCGTCGCTGACCTCTATTTCTTCGTTCTCGAGGATCTTCTGAACGACCAGGCGGCGGCTGAGTCGTTTCTCGGCATCCTCGCGCCACCTCTGCTTGAAGTCGTCCTTGGTCATGCCCTGGGCGGCGAGCATCTGCTCTATCTGCTCGGGAACCGCCTGGAACTTCTGCACGAACTCCTGCCAGAACTGGTCGAGCTCGGCGTCGAGCATAGAGCCGGGTAGCTCGAGCTCGCTGTTCTCAACGATTTTGTCGAGAATCTTTTGTACTTTCTCGTCTCGCATGCGGTTCTCGGCCGCTTCCTCGAGGCGTTTGCGAATGTCTCGCTTCAGATCCTCGAGCGTTTCGTACTTTTCGCTGACGTCCTGAGCGAGCTCATCGTCGAGCTCAGGTAGCTCGCGTTGCTTGATGGTCTTGATCTTGACGCCGACCTTTTTTGTTTGACCGGCCAACTCGGAGTGCTCGTAGTCGTCCGGGAACTCCTTGGTGACGACCTTCTCGGCGCCCGCTTCCATTCCGATGATGTCGTCGTCCAACTTGTAGAGGTTGTATCCGGTTCCGACCGTGAACACGAAGTCCTCGCGCCGCGTGTCGTCCTTGGGCTCATCGTTTTCGTCGAGTTCCCAGTAGTCGATCGTGACGATGTCGTCTTGCTCAACCGCGCCGGAAGACTTTTCCTGTACCACCGCGTTCTGTTCCTGGATGTTCTTGAGCTCACGCTCCATGTCCTCGTCGGTGATCTCGATCTCATCGACTTCGACCTCGACACCGTTGTACTCGCCGAGCTCGATCTTGGGATAGACGTCGTACTTGACGCTGAAGGTGAAGTCTTCGTCTTTCTGGAGCTCAACCTCGCCGTCCAGCTCGGGTTGTGAATACGGCAGCGGCTTTTCTTCGATCTCTTCGAGCGTTTCTCGCAGGCTCTCGTCGAGCAGCTGATGCGTGGCCTCCCACTTGAGGCTGTCGCCGAACTTGCGCTCCATTATTTCGAACGGGACCTTGCCCTTGCGGAAGCCCTTTACCTGTGCTTCCTTCGCGTAATGCTTGACAACCTCGTTGTATTTTTCGTTGACGGTGTCTTTATCGATGGTTACCGTTAAGCGGACGGTCGCATTCTCGAGTCGTTCAACTTGCTTTTCTGTGCTCATATGTACTGCTCCCGATCAGATTAAAAAAAAGGCGACCCGGGAGAACCAGGCCGCCAATGACAGAGAGCGGGAGACGGGATTTGAACCCGCGACATCCACCTTGGCAAGGTGGAGCTCTACCACTGAGCTACTCCCGCACGAGTGTTTGGTTCCGGGTTAACACGCTCCCGGACGTAGGCCTGCGAGAGAAGGGACTTGAACCCTTACGCCTTACGGCACTAGATCCTAAATCTAGCGTGTCTACCAATTTCACCACTCTCGCCTATACTACCGAACTGCCGCAGTTCGGTCAAGGGCTGAGCCGTACAGGGATCGAACCTGTGACCCGCGGATTAAGAGTCCGCTGCTCTACCAGCTGAGCTAACGGCCCATTGCAACGAGAGAGAGAGGCCTTTCGGCGCTCAAAACCCGTATGCAGTATGTCGTACGCCCGGCAGGATTCGAACCTGCGACCTGCGGATTCGAAGTCCGACGCTCTATCCAGCTGAGCTACGGGCGCATGGTTGGCGGCTGTGCGTATGTGCCGTTACGCCGCCGGCACGGGTGGATGACGGGATTTGAACCCGCGACAACCAGATCCACAATCTGGTGCTCTACCCCTGAACTACATCCACCGTGTTATTTCGGAAGCCCAAGACTGCCGGATTTGGCGGCTTTTGTCAAGCGTCTGTTCGGCGGCTTGCGGCGGATCAGGCGTAGGCCGTGAGAACAACCGCGGTGCTCAACCACTGCACGGCTTGGTCGCTAAGCCGCGAAAGCACAAAAGCTCTCAGCTCCCGGTACTGGGCTTCATCAAGGTGCTCGCGAACCGCTTTGGTGTAGGGCGCCGGCGTGCCCTCGGATGCGTCGGATGCGTCCGTATCCGGGAACCAGCGCTCGAGCAGCGAGCGAGGTATCACGCGCTCTCCGCTGAACGCCAGGGTATCGAGCTTATCGAGCCGAAATCCGGCCCGTCGAAGCGCTTCCTGGAGTGACTCCGGACGGTTGGCAAAGCGCGGATCGTTGGGGTCTGCGAACAACGTCGTTTCGGCGTGTGAAAGCGCCTCAGCGAGCGTAGGATCGAGGCCGCGTTCGGCGAGCAGAGTTGAGAGCCGCGTCGATTCGGAGGGGATGTCCTCGAGCAACGCGATACGCGCCCCGGGCGCCGCTACGGCCCGCAGTTCGTGCGCGGCCTGCGCTTTCTGTGCGTTACGAAGCATGAGGTTCATGGCGAGAACACGCTCGAATCCTTCGCGCGCCGGCTCGGCTGCGAGTTCGCGTGTTTGCTCCAAGCGCTCGAGAATAGCGGGGCGCTCCAGCTCGCTGAACTGCTCGGCGTAGGCGAGGGTGCCGCCGCGTTCGGACTCATCGGCGACCACGGCAGCCACCAGTCCCTCAGGAGCCGAGCGCAGGGCCTCCCACAGCAGCGCCGAAGGGGTCTCGCCGAGCACGAGCACGCGCATATGACGCGCGATCGCGGCCGCCTCGAGCAACGCCTCGCGGCGCGCGGCGATGCGGAGCGAGATCTCGCCGGAGGCGCGGCGCAACCAGTGTTCGCGCAGCGACGAAGCCGGGGTGAAGGTTAACACCTCGTCGGCTTCGCGGTAAAACGCCGCGGCGAGCTGCGCCTCGCGACGGCGCTCGAGCTCGGAGCGAAGCCGCCCTTCGTAGCCGCGTTCACTCGGCCGGTAGAACAAGCGCCCTTGCAGCGCCGACGGCAGGTAGTTCTGCGCAACCCAGTGCTCGCGGTAGGCGTGCGGATAGAGATAGCCTTCGCCGTGCTTAAAGCCTTCACGGTCGCGGTTGTCGTCGCGTAGATGCCGCGGCACCTCCTGCGAGCGTTCTTGTTCTACCGCCTTCGTGGCGTCGAAGTAGCCGAGCGTGGCGTTTGATTTCTCCGCGGTTGCAAGATACAGCGCCGCCTGCGTTAGGTGAAACGCGCCCTCAGGCATACCCACTCGATCGAACGCCTCGGCCGCCGCGACGGTATGGGGAAGGGCGTGAGGATCGGCGAGACCGATATCTTCACTCGCGCTGATCAACATCCGCCGAAACAAAAACCGCGGGTCTTCTCCGGCGCGGATCATGCGCGCGAGCCAGTACAACGCCGCGTCGGGGTCGGAACCGCGCACCGACTTGATAAACGCGCTGATCGTGTCGTAGTGATAGTCGCCGTCGCGATCGTAAAGGAGTGCTTTGCGCTGTATGCTTTCCTCTGCGATCGGCAGGGTAATCTCGATTCGCTCACCGGGTTGCGGAGGGAACCGCTCAGGGGTGGTCTCAACTGCGAGCTGCAGCGCGTTGAGCAATGAGCGCGCATCGCCGTCGGCTATCTGTACCAGGTGTTCGAGCGCCTCCTCGGTGATCCGCACGTCGTAAGAGCCGTACCCGCGCTCGGAGTCCGAAAGCGCTTGGCGGCAGACGCGCCGCAACTCGTCGTCGTTGAGCTTCGTCAGCTGAAAGACGCGGCTGCGCGAGACCAGCGCATCGTTTACCTCGAAGAACGGGTTCTCGGTAGTGGCGCCGATCAGCACTACGGTGCCGTTCTCTACCCATGGGAGGAGCGCGTCTTGCTGAGCTTTGTTCCAGCGATGGACTTCATCGACGAACAAGATCGTGCGGCGAGCGTAGAAGCGCCGGTCGTGGTCGGCGGCCTGGATTTCATTTCGCAACTCGCCGACGCCGGTCAAGACGGCGTTGAGCGCGGCGAAACGTGACTTGGTGGTGTTTGCGATGATGCGCGCGATCGTGGTCTTGCCGCTTCCCGGCGGGCCTGAGAAGATTAACGACGACAGCTGATCTGCGGCGATCGCGCGGCGCAGCAGCCGCCCGGGGCCGAGTATGTGGTCCTGGCCTACGAGCTCCTGGAGTGTTCGCGGCCGCATCCGCGCGGCGAGCGGTTCGGACTCGCCGGCGGGCATATCAAAGAGCTCAGATCTGTGTTCGGCCATATGAAGCGCTACAGGTCGTCCTCGGATCCACGGAGCGCCATCAACTGCTGGTGTCGCTGTTTTGTCTCGGCGATCCGGCCGTCGGTCTTCTCGATCTCGTTTTGGATCTCCGCAAGGCGCTCGCGTAGCGTGCCGGTCCGCTGCTCAAGCCGCTCGATCTCCGAGGCAACCTGCTCGGCCTCGATCGCAGCCTCGAGACGACTGATGCGCTCCTGGCGTTTTTCCTGCTCAGCCTCGAGCCGCCCGATTTCCTCGATCGCGGTGCGAGCCTCTTCAGGAAGATCGGTGAGGTCGGCATTGCTCTCGATTACCTGATCGGTAAGCCGGCCGTAGCACTCGTTTCGGCGCGCTTTCAGTTCCTCAACGCGCTCTTGGAGCGCCGCGACGGCCCGCGAAGGCCGCTTCTCGGCGTCCATCTCGTGTAGCTCCGCTCTGAGACGCTCGCGCTCGTGGTCTAACTCGCCGATCGAGTCCTCGAGCTGCTGTATCCGGCGGCGGGCGGCGAGAAACGGTTCGGCGATTTGGTTCAGTTGGGTGTCGTTCATGGTTGCGAGAAAGTCGGTCTCGCAGAGCGCAGCCCCGGCCTTGCGGTAAAGCTTCGGCAGTGCTTCGAGTTTGCTGTTTCGGCGACTCCTGAGAAGTGCCATACGGCCGCCGGAGACCCATCGTTTCAGCATCGATGCGTCCTCACCGGAGTTCTCGAGTTCCTCGATCTCGTGGTCGATCTCGGATATCTCGTTGCTGCGTTGTACCAGGTCGCGGAACTCCTCGGTGTACTCGTTCTCAAGGTAGTCGTTGTTGCGGTATAGCTCGAAGGCGCGCTCACCGATCTGCTCGAAAACCGGCACCACCTCGTTCTCGAGCCGAGAGATCTCTCGACGCGCTTGTGAGATCTCGTCTTTGATCTCGGAGGTGCGGGTGATGATCTCTTCGATGCGGGTGATTTTACGTTCGGTGGCTTCGAGACGCTCGGCTACGCCCTCGAGTTCGTCACGCGTTTCTTTGTTCGCGTCATTGATCACTACGGCGTGGCCGGCCTCGTAGAGGCTGCGCCCCGCTTCCACACGGTGTTCGGCGGCTGTGCGACGATCGGCGACGTTTTCTTGTTCCAGCTCGTGAATTAGGTTCTTGTAACGGCTCATTCGGCCTCCCTCGTTCTCGTAACCAGATATACCTTACCCCTACTATTATACCCGATAGAGAGCGAATCGTCAGGTGTTGCATACCGGTGCGGACAAAAATCTCCGGGCGACACAGGGCTACACGCCGGTTGTTTTTTCTGCACGGAAATGCTTAGCTTACGAGGTAGATCACGGAATATCCTGAAAGATCCGAGGAGGGCACTCGTGAGCGGGGAACAGAAACTGGAACGAACTGAGGAAGAATGGAAGAGTATACTGCCCGAGGAGGTGTTCCGAGTTGCACGGCTCGGCGGTACCGAGCCGCCGTTCAGCGGTGAGTACTATCATCATCAAGGCTCCGGTAGGTATCTGTGCGCCTGCTGCGGAAAGCCGCTCTTCAGCTCCGAACACAAGTACGACTCAGGAAGCGGATGGCCGAGTTACTTCCGGCCGATTGACGCCGAGGCGGTGCTCCAGCACGACGACACCACTCACGGTATGGTCCGAACCGAGGTCCGGTGCGCGGGCTGCGATGCTCACCTGGGTCATGTCTTTCCCGACGGCCCCAACCCAACCGGGCTGCGGTACTGCATTAACTCCGCTTCGCTGAGCTTCCAAGACTGAAACTGCCTGAGGCAGCCGGTAGCCTGTGGCCGGCAGCCTGTGGCCGGCCGGCGGTTGTCGGTGGCGGGCACCGGCAGCAGGGCACCGGCAGCTCAATTGAACAGATTCTCCAGTCCGTCGAACTCACCCAGGATGCGCTTCAAGTTTCGCTTCGAACGGCGTGTCTTGATGCCGCGCTCGAGGGCGGGAACCGCGCGGCGCAGCCGTTCCTTAGACGAGCGCATCTGCAGGAAACGGTATTTGTCGCGGTGGTTGAAGACCTCGGTTCCGGTCACGAGAAACGATAGATCCTCGATGCCGACCCGCTCGAGCGCCTTTTCGTCCACACTCTGCCCTTGTATCTCGGCGAACTCAAGCAATAGTGTCCGCGCTTGGTCGGCAAGCTGCATGGTCTCGAGGTCGCTCTCAAGCGCCTCGTCGTCAAAGTACTCGACCTCGGCCTCGAGGTACTCGCGCTCCTCTATAACACGGTGAACGACAAACCGTTTTGCTCCGAAGGTCAAGATGTCGCTGCGTCCGTCGTCGTAGCGCTCGATCACGCGCTCGAGTTCGGCGATGCAGCCGGCCTCGTGCATCTCCTCCGCGAACACCGGTACAATACCGAACGGCTTCTCGAGTCGCTCGCAAT
>SLBH01000257.1 GCA_007126415.1 Spirochaetales bacterium | reverse complement strand
TGCGGCCGGTGAGCTTGAGCGCGTTCAGCAGCGCGGCGAGCGTCACGGTCGCGGTACCCTGCTGATCGTCATGCCAGACCGGTATCTCGGCCTCCCGCCGCAGCGTGTCCAGCACCCGGAAACACTTCGGCTGCTCGATATCCTCGAGGTTGATTCCGCCGAACGCCGGCTGCATCAGCAGCACGGTGCGGATGATCTCGTCGGGGTCGCGCGTATCGAGCATAATCGGCACCGTTTCCATCTTGCCGCGATAGAACTTGTGCAGCCGGCCGGCGATCTGCTGCGGGCGCTGCGCCTGTTTGAGTCTTTCGTCGTCGGTTATATCGCGAGATCAAATGCCAGGGGTTGTGTGAACTGAAAGAGCCGCCGCTGGCGCGGACAGATCGAAGGGTTCTTTCTGAAACCGGCCTTTCTCCTGTCGACCGCAGTCACTCCCCTCCCTGCTGGTGAAGACCGGCGTGGTCGGGATACCGGAGGACCGGGCGAAGATGCCGGAGGATGTCACGCCGTTCGGACTCTATTCCACTTCTACTTGGCTGCAGACGCGTTCCTCGTGTAGCTGCCGTTCCATAGCGGATATCGTGAGAAAGTCTTCGAAAAGTCTGGTGTTGCTTTCTTCTGAGATCACGCTTCTCTCATACTCGGCGGCAGTGCTTCAATAGCAGCCGATAGCTGCGTTTCCACCACCGGTTTTACGAGAAAAAAAGAATTGGAAACTTGTAACGCGCGGGTTCGAATTTCATCGGCACTATAACCGGTTAAGTACAGCACCGGCGCATCCGATATCTCGCGAAGTTTGGTCGCCGCCTCTATTCCGTTCATCTCTCCGGCAAGCGAGATATCCATGAGTACTAGCTCGGGGTTATGTGCCTCCGCAAGAGCTTGGACCTCTTCGCCTTTGGCTGTAGCCGCAACCACAGTGTGACCCAAGCGATTTAGAAAGCGCCTGAACAGCATCACACTCACCGCTTCATCCTCAACTATCAGTGCTGTCATGCGCTATCCTGTCCGTGTACAGAGTCGTTGAGAAGGTCACGACATACCGAGTTCCCCCGCTTTCACTTCGTTCCGGGCGAAACCTGCCTCCTAACTGATGTTGAGATAGTTCGCGCGCGAGGTTTACGCCTATTCCGTCATGAGCTTCGCGGCCGGCAGTACGTTCGCCATCCAAGCGGTCGTCTTCGTATACCAGTTCTATCGTTGTGCTATCAGAGAGCCGCAGTGCAAGCGAGAATCTTGCGTAGCTCGGGTCACGCACCGCCCGCTGCAAACTGTCGCTCAACAGCTCGTTAACGATCAGCCCACACGGGACCGCTATATCGATCAAAACATCAATCTCAACTATCTCGAGACAGACGTCGGTTTTGTGCTGTGCATGATCGTTTGAAGCGAGGATGCCGCTCACAACAGCATGCAGGTAGTCTCTCAGGTTCACATACGACAACGTTTTGCTCGGATCCAAGCGTTGATGAGCCATCGCTATCGTGGCGATTCGCCTGCGAAGCGCCGCATATTCGCGCTGCACCTGAGGGTCGCGGTTTTCGGCAGCCTGTAGCTCTATGAAACCATCGATCACCTGAATACTGTTTTTCGTGCGATGATGCAGTTCATTGAGCAACGAGTTGCTGATCCGCAACTGCGACTGCAAGGCCTCCTCGGCCTTGTTCTTCTTCCTCATCAGCGCGAACAGGGCCACGGCAGCGGTGAGCGCAGTGAAGAGAAACACCGTTAGCGTTGTTATGATTACCACCGCCTGACGTCTATTGGCTTCTTCAGCCGCTCGTTGGTCCGTTACGTCGAAGACGACCGAAAACAGCAGCGCGGTATCATCTATCGTCACCGGATACGAGTAGACCGACACATCCCGAATCATTCCGTCGGCAAGCTCGTGACGAAACAAGAAGTAGTTTCGTTGTTCTCTAACCGCCGCCTGCATCTCGTGCTCAACCTGCTCCTGCGAGAGCACGTTAATGGTGGCGATGTTCTTGCCTCGTAGATAGCTGTAGCCGTAGTACTCGTAGGCCGCCTCGTTGGCGGCGACAATGTAGCCGCTCTGGGCGTCGATAAGAAGCATCACCGCCCCGTGTTGGTCAAAGAGGTCGCCCGAGAAAAACGTACCCTCTGTACCCGCTGCAGCCTGCCTCAACAAACGCTCGGGGCGCTTGTTCACGAGCTCAGCCCGATCCGGGACTACATCATCCGGGATGTTGAAGCGCTCAAGCATCCGTTCGTCGAATCGGTACTTGTTCGGACTTTCCATCACAATCGGGATCGTGTCCGGATCGGCACCTTCGAGAATGTCCAAGGTAACGCGCGCAGCCTTCTCTCCCTGCGCGTAACCGTGCACAACCTTACCGCCCACCGCGCCGTCGCAAACCTGGAAGTCGGAGGTGACAAAAACCATCGAGTCAGTGTTCTCGGTTACAAGTCGCAATGCATCGCGATAGTGGTACGCGGTCCCGCTCGGTGAGTTCATGTACGAGAAGTACAAGACAACCGTCTCCTCGCCGAGGCGACCGAGTTCTTCGACTAAGGTCTCTTCTTCCAACTCATTCAAATGCAGTATCTCGTACTCCGCGCTGTACTGATTCTCAACCGCCAAGAAAGACTGATAATTGTAGCGCTCGGTCGTCCGGGCCCCGCCGACCACCGCGATTCGCTCCGTCGCCGGATTCATGCGCAGTGCCAAATCCAGAGTCTCTGTGATCGACTTGCTCTCGTTGACTCCCGTGATCTGCGTATGCCCTTCGATACGGTCGCGCGTGAAGTCGTTTATTCCGCAAAACACGATCGGCACGTTCGGGAAAAGCTGTGAGCGGTACTCTAACGAGAACTCGAGCGCACGGTCATCGCTGATGAGAACTACATCGGGAGAAACCTGCCCCGGCACATACTTGTTCTTAAGCAACTCGAGGAGGAGTTCATCGTAACCTTGGTGTGGATTACGAGCGAAATCGAGGTACTCGACGTGAAGCTCGATGTCGTCTGCTCGCCCCAGCACTTCAATCACGGCGCGCTGTATGTCGTCGGTCCAAGAATAGCCGGAATGATACGAGTGCAACACAAGCACCCGCTTGTTTTGGGAACCGGTACCGTGTACGTAAGAAGGCGTAAGAAGAAACAGCAGCAGTATTACTGCGGCTACCAGTAACGTTCGCACCCCCGGGAACCCAAACATCCCTTCAGGTCCGAGCGCAAAAGCCCGTTCCGGCGCAAACTTCACGTAGCCTTGGTACACACGTTGCTGCACTTTGTTACAGTTCTACGGCGAGCAGCAGCCGGCTTCGTCGGTTCAAGACTATCATGCTACAGCTTAGCCGTGCGTGTGTAGAACTGTCAACAGGACGCTCCGGCGAGCGGATGCCGGCCGGAAACCTACATGATTAGAGTACGGCTACCGGGAGGGCTGATCCGCCCCCGACAGCTCACGGAACTTGCAGCCGTTTCGCGCGAGTCGGCAGCGGCGGAAACACCGTTCGCAACATTACCTGTGATCCGTTGTCCGGCACCGGTGTC
>SLBH01000198.1 GCA_007126415.1 Spirochaetales bacterium | reverse complement strand
ATAGAAATGTTCCGTTCTTGCATAGTGTGCTCCGTTACAGATGCTCGCGAATATCGACGACGCGTCCGTTCACCGCCGCTGCCGCCACCATGGTGGGGCTCATCAACACGGTGCGCCCGGTGGGCGAGCCTTGCCGGCCGATGAAGTTCCTGTTCGAGGAGCTGGCGCAGAGCTGCCGACCCTCGAGTTTGTCGGGGTTCATCGCGAGGCACATAGAACATCCGGCTCCGCGCCACTCAAACCCGGCCTCCGAAAAAATCTTCGGGAGCCCTTCGGCCTCGGCCTGTTTGGCGACCTGTTTGGAGCCGGGAACGACAAACGCCTGCACCGAAGGCGCGACTCGCTTGCCCTCGAGGTAGCGTGCCGCCTCCCGCAGGTCGCTGATGCGCGCGTTGGTGCAGGAGCCGAGAAACGCGATATCGATCGGCTTATCCTTTACGGTATCGCCTTCGTTGAAGCCCATATGCTCGTAGGCTTTCTCGGCCACTTCGCGATGGTCACGGTCTACCTCGTTGATGCGCGGCGTGCGTTGGGTAACGCCGATTGCCTGCCCGGGGTTGATGCCCCAGGTAACCATCGGCTCGAGCTCGTCGGCATTCAGCTCGAAGACGTCGTCGTACCCGGCATCTTCGGGCGATGCAATACCGTTCCAGTACTCCACCGCCTGCTCGAACGCTTCGTCTTTGGGCGCGTAGCGTCTTCCTTTGATGTACTCGTAGGTGGTTTGGTCGGGGCTTACGTAGCCCACCCGAGCGCCCCCCTCGATGCTCATGTTACAGATCGTCATGCGCTCTTCCATCGAGAGCGCGCGGATAGCCTCTCCGGCGTACTCGTAGGCATAGCCGATTCCACCGTGAACGCCGAGCGACGCGATGATCTTGAGAATGATGTCTTTGGCGTATACACCGGGCTTGAGCGAGCCGCGGACATCGATCTTTCGAACCTTGGGGCGGCTGATCGCCATGCACTGCGTCGCGAGTACATCGCGTATCTGCGAGGTGCCGATACCGAACCCGATCGAGCCGAACGCGCCGTGGGTTGAGGTGTGTGAGTCGCCGCAGGCGATCGTCATGCCGGGTTGGGTGAGCCCGAGCTCCGGCCCGATGATGTGTACGATGCCCTGGTTGTCGGTATGCAGACCAAAGAACTCGATGCCATGCTCGGCGGTGTTGCGCTCGATCGCCTGCATCATCTCCTCGGCGAGGGTGTCGGAAAACGGGCGCGCCTGCGAGGCGGTCGGGACGATGTGGTCGACGGTCGCGAAGGTGCGGTCGGGATACAGCACCTTAAGCCCGCGCTCCTTGAGCATGTCGAAGGCTTGCGGGGAGGTAACTTCGTGGATGAGGTGCAGTCCTATGAACAGCTGATCCTGTCCGGACTCCAACCGCTTGACCTTGTGCAGATCCCAGACCTTGTTAAACAGGTTCTCGGCCATGGTGTACTCCTCTCAATAGCTGTGTGGGCGCTGCGGCCTACGAGGTCAACTGTTCGCCGCGCGCCATCAGTACCTTACCGGTTCGCATGATCTCGAGCACTCCGTAGCGTTCAAAGACGCGGTTAGCGCCGTCGAGTTTCTCAGACTCACCGGTGATCTGCAGTGTAATGCTATGCTCGCTGATATCCAATACCTCACAGTTGAGCGAGTGAGCGAGTTGCAGTACGTCCTTACGCACGTCGGGCTCACAGTTGAGCTTAATCAAGGCGAGCTCGCGTTGCAGGATGTTCTCGCCGGTGCGGTCCGAGGCGTGAACCACGTCTATGAGTTTGTTCAGCTGTTTGAGAATTTGGTCGAGCACCTCCTTGTCGCCGGTTGCGACGATGTTCATCGTCGAGAATGCCGGGTCATTGGAGGGGGAGACCACGAGGCTGTCGATGTTGTACCCGCGACGCGCGAACACGAGCGCGATCCGGATCAGGACGCCGGGCTTGTTACTCACGAACAGGCTGATCGTGTGCTTTTCGTCGATTGCGGGCGTTTGAGCTTGCTCCGGTGCCTTGGCGCTTGTAGGTATCACCGTTGTTCCGCTTCCGTTTCCGTTGCTCTTGTTCATGCTCATGGTTTACGTGCTCCCCACTGGTTTTTCGAGCTTGATCTTTCGGTCTTTCTCTTTGGGCGACGGCTCGAGAATCATCTCCCCCATTGACGCTCCGGCAGGGATCATCGGGAATACGTTGTCTTCTTTTTCGACCTCGACATCGATGATACACGGTCCGTCGTTGTGCTCGAGCGCCGCCGAAACCAATCGACGCACATCGGCGCTGCGGCGAATGCGGATGCCTTTGCATCCGTAGCTTTCGCCGAGTTTCACGAAATCGGGGTTGCCTTCGAGATCAACTCCGGAGAGGCGGTTCTCGTAGAAGAGGTTCTGCCACTGGCGGACCATCCCGAGGTAGGCGTTATTGATGATGATGATCTTGATCGGAAGCTTGTGGATTACCGCGGTAGAGAGTTCGGCCAGCGTCATCTGAAAGCCGCCGTCGCCCACAATTGTTAGTACGGTGGCGTCGGGGTTACCGAACTGCGCGCCGATCGCGGACGGGAACCCAAAGCCCATTGTGCCGGCGCCACCGGAGGAGAGCCAGCGGTAGCGTTCGTCGGTGAGGTAGTACTGCGCCGCCCACATCTGGTGCTGACCAACGTCCGTGGTGACGAAGGCCTTGCCGTTGGTCTGCTTGTAGAACTCGTCGATCACGTGTTGTGCCTTGAGCTTGCCGCTCTTTCGAAACTTCAGCGGGTGTTGCTTCTTCCATTGTTCGGTCTGAGCAAGCCATTCGGCGGTATCGCCGCGTTCGGCGATTGCAGCGAGTTCCTCGACGACGTTCTTGGCATCGCCATGGATGCAACAATCCATCTTGAGCGTCTTGTGAAACTCGGCGGCGTCTATATCGATGTGGATCTTCTTGGCGTTGACGCAGAACTTTTTGGGGTTGCCGACGATGCGATCGTCCCAGCGCGAACCGATCGAGACGATGAGGTCGCAGGCATCTACCGCTTTGTTTGCGTAGGCCGTGCCGTGCATTCCGAGCATCCCGAGGCTCAATGGATGCGTCTCGGGAAAGCAGCCCTTGCCGAGCAGGGTATTGGTAACCGGTACCTGCAGCTTTTCAGCCAGATACGTGATCGCCTTGGTTGCGCCGGAAATCACCGCCCCGTGTCCCACCAGGAGCACCGGCCGACGCGCTTCCTGCAGCATCCGAGCGGCCTTCTCGATATCTTCACGCGCGCCGTCCAACGGTACGTTGTACCCCGGAAGGTGGAACTCCTCGTTATAGTTGGGGTCTATCATCGCGCTTGAAACGTCTTTCGGAACGTCTACCAAGACCGGGCCCGGGCGGCCGGTTTGGGCGATATGAAACGCCTCGCGCACCACGCGTGGAATATCTTCGGGATCCTTCAAGAGGTACGAGTGTTTCACAACCGGGTAGCTGATCCCCGAAACATCGGCCTCCTGAAATGCGTCGAGCCCGAGATTCCAGGTGGTCTGCTGGCCACAGAACACAACCATCGGCACTGAGTCCATCTGTGCGGTAAGGAGTCCGGTAACGGTGTTTGTGGCGCCGGGGCCGGATGTTACGAGCACAACTCCGGGGCGACCGGTGGAGCGTGCAAATCCGTCGGCCATGTGTGCCGCGCCTTGCTCGTGACGGGTGAGGATGAGTTTCACCGGTGAGTCTACGAGCGCGTCAAAAATCGGGATTGCCGCTCCACCCGGCAGACCGAAAATATACTCAACGCCTTGCTGCTGGATCAGGTCCACGATCACTTCAGCGCCGGTCTTTTTTGTGTTTTCCATATACAAAGCCTCCCTTTGTGATGCTTTGGCCGCTCATGATTCGGTTATAATAGTGATTGTTTCATTGAGGGTCAACAAAGAAAGCCAAAACTAGGCGTTTTTTTGTGCAAAATTCTTACTATTATTCGCTCAAGGTCGCGATTTGCCTTTGAATAACGAAACTTTGCGGATTTTGTGCATGTTGGCGTTGAATGCGGTGGTCAATATTTATTTGGCGCGCAGTCTTAGGGGGTATGGCGCCACGAAAAAAGAAAGGCTTCAGCAAATTATTACCATTGCCGAAGCCTTGTGCCGTTATGCCGAAAAAAATGTTGCAAAAAGGGCGGTTTAGGCGTGGGAAACGCCCGGATAACCCGCACATCCTTACTGGACAGGCATCTCCTCGGGAGCCGGCGCTCCGGGACTCTGCATCTGCCGCATCTCGTCTTCGTCGGCTTCGCGGATCGAGACCACCTCAATCTCGAAGGTGAGGTCTTCACCGGCGAGCGGGTGGTTAAAATCGATCATAACGGTCTCGTCGTCGAACTCGAGTACCGTCACGATCATCGGCCCCTGCGGCGACTGCCCAACGAGCTGCATGCCTTCCTCCAGCTCTATCTCGGGGTCTATCTCGCCTCGGGGAATGGGCTGCACCGCTTGTTCCTCGCGCGGGCCGTAAGCGTCCTCCGCCGATACCTCAATGGTAGCGGTTTCGCCTTCCGCCATTCCTTCGAGGCCGTCCTCCAACCCGGGGATCAACATCCCGACACCAAACACAAACTCAAGCGGCTCTTGGCCTTCCGAACTATCGAACACGCTACCGTCGCTCAGAGTGCCTTCGTAGTGGATCTCAACGACCTTGTTGGGCGCGACAACGATCTCGGGTTCTTCAGGCTCCTGAGAGCCGCGGGCGAAGCCGGGAACTATGGTTGCGGTCGCCATGAGGGCGACCAAAGCGCCCAAAAATATTTTCTGCATGAGGAAACCTCCGTGGGTCAGAATGTAGACCTCCGTCCGCTCTCTGTCAACGTGGGTGTTCAGGCGCAGGGCGGTTGCGAGCCCGACACCGGTTCGCGGTAGGGATAAACGAAACGCGAAAACTATCAACACGCCGCGCGGCAGTCCTTTCTTGAAACCCTAATGTTTGGTATATTCCCTCAAGACTGCGGGAACAGTGTAGGAGTCTATGAGTAAACGTGTCTGTGTGGTCGGCGGGGGGTTCGGCGGCTTAACGACGGCGGCGTACTTGGCGCATGCGGGGTACCGTGTTGAGCTGGTGGAGAAAAACAACGAGCTCGGTGGCCGGGCGCGGTCGTGGCGTTCGCACGGCTTCGTGTTCGATATGGGGCCTTCGTGGTACCTGATGCCGGAAGTTTTCGAGGGGTTCTTCGCCGATCTCGGCCTTCGGCGCGAGGACTATTACGGCCTGCAGCAGTTGGATCCTGCGTACCGTGTGTTCTTTCAAAACGCCGATCCGGTTACCGTTACTCCTCGGCTCGAAGAGACGGTCGCGTTGTTCGAAAGCTTCGAGCCCGGCGGCGGAGCGCGGCTTCGCGAGTATTTGAAAGCTGCGGAGTACAAATACGACGTTGCGGTCGGCGAGTTTCTCTACCGCGAGTATCGTAGTCTCTCTCAGTTTTTCAATTGGCGTTTGATGACCGAAGGGCTGAAGCTAAACGTGTTCTCGGACCTCGACCGTTTCGTGGGTAAGTACTTCAAGGACGAGCGCGCGCGGCAGATCCTACAGTACGCGATGGTGTTTCTTGGGACCAGCCCTGAGCAAGCGCCGGCGCTGTACTCAATCATGTCGCACCTCGATCTTAACCAAGGGGTGTGGTTCCCGAAGGGCGGAATGGCCGCGATGGTCGCCGGGCTCGAGCGGGTGTTGCGGGAAAACGGTGTAGAGATACGCCTCGGCTCGCCGGTCCGCGAGGTAGTAGTGAAGAACGGCAAGACTACCGCGGTGCGCACCGATGAAGGTGAGATCGCAGCCGACGCGGTCGTGATGAACGCGGACTACGCGCACGCCGAGTTGGAGCTGCTTGCGCCGGAGCATCGCAGTTACTCCGAGCGCTATTGGCGCAAGCGAACGCTCGCTCCCACGATGGTGATTGTGTACCTGGGCTACAGCCGGAAGCTCAAGAATGTTGCGCATCACAATCTGTATTTTGCACAGCCTTGGAACGCACACTTCGACGCGATCTTCAAGCGGCCGGCCTGGCCCGAGCATCCCTCGTATTACGTCAGTTGCGCTTCTTTCGATGATCCCGAGGTAGCCGCAGAGGGTACCGAGAACGTATTCTTTCTGGTGCCGGTGTCACCGGCGCTCGAGGACACCGATGAACAGCGCGAGCGGCTGATCACGCAGGTGATGGACCATTTTGGGGAGTTAACCGGTAACGATATGCATCGTGATATACTCGTGAAACGCATCTACTCGCACCGCGATTTCAAAGCCGACTACAACGCCTACAGCGGGACCTCGCTCGGACTCGCTCACACGCTGTTTCAAACCGCGGTGTTTCGCCCCCAGATGCGCAGTCGCAAGGTGCAAGGCCTCTATTACACCGGCCAGTATACGCATCCGGGCGTCGGCGTGCCGATGACATTTATCGCGTCGAGAATTGCGCGAGATATCGTGAAGCAGGAGCTCGTATGAGCATCTCGGGGTTGCAGCGTCGTACATTCAAGCGCGGCAGCAAGACCTACTTCAACTCGAGTTTCTTTTTCCCGCGTGATATCCGCCGCGATGTGTTCACACTGTACGGCTTTGTGCGTATAGCCGACGATTTTGTCGATGCGGTGCCGCAACAACCCGAGGCGTTCTATCGCTTCAAGGAGCAGTACGAGGCGGCGCGACTGGGGCAGCCGAGCGGCACCGAGATCATCGACGAGTTCTGTGAGCTCGAGCGCCGCTGTGCGTTTGAGCATAGCTGGACCGACGCCTTCCTGCGCTCAATGGAGCTCGATCTTCACAAGACGACCTACTACGAGATCGAAGAGACGCTCGAGTATATCTACGGTTCGGCGGAAGTGATCGGCCTCTATATGGCGGCTCTGCTGAAACTGCCCCGGGAGGCTTATAGCGCCGCTCAGATGCTCGGGAGGGCGATGCAGTACATCAACTTCATCCGCGATATCGATGAAGACAACTCGTTCGGCCGCTGCTACCTCCCGATAGGCGAGACTACTCTCGCGAATCTGGAGTACGGCACCGTGGTAGAGGACGCTCCGGAGTTCATGCGGTTTATCAACGCTCAGGTTGAGCGCTACTACGGGTGGCAAGCCGAGGCCGAGCGCGGGTATCGCTTCTTGCCGCGCCGCTCCTTGATCCCAATCAAGACCGCCTCGGATATGTATAACTGGACCGGCAAACAGATCGAGCGCAACCCGTTCATCGTGTACGAACGCAAGGTCAAGCCGACGCGGCTGCGGATCATTTGGACCGGGGTTTTGAACTCGCTGGTTCCAACCGCCCGGCTTCAACCGAGTCGGCTGCAGAAGGAATAAGGGGATCGCATGATACAAGACTACGTTGCTACACAACGAAAGGGAATTCGCGAGGAACTACAAGAGTATCTCAGACAAAGTGCGAGCCGGCTGAGCGAGGTAAACGAGTTTGGCCCCGAGGTAGCAAACCTGCTCGAAGAGTTCAGCTCGGCCGGCAAGATGGTGCGCGGCGCGCTCGTGGTGTTCGCCGCAGAGCTGTGCGGCGCGACACCGGACCGCAATCACCTGCAGGCCGCTGCTGCGCTTGAGTTGGTGCAGTCGTTTTTGTTGATACACGACGACATCATGGACCGTGACACCACGCGGCGCGGCAAACCGTCGGTGTACTACGGTTACGTAGAGCGCGCGCGCGAGCGCGGGATCTCCGATCCGGAGCACTACGGCGCTTCAATCGGCATTTGTATCGGTGATGTCGCGATGCTGCTGGCGGTGGAGTTGGTAGCGCAGCTCGAACTCAACTCCGATCTCCGGGCTCGCCTCGTGCGAATGCTGTCGCACGAGATCGCGCAGGTGGGGCTTGCGCAGATGAAGGACGTAGATCACGGTGCCGCGCAGGACAAGATTACCGCCGAGGAGGTGCTTAGACTGTACCGCTACAAGACCGGACGCTACACATTTGCGCTGCCGTTCATGACCGGAGCAATCATCGCCGGCCGTGAGGCGCATATGGTGGAGGAACTCGGTCGTTTGGGCGAGGAGCTCGGCGTAATTTTTCAGATCAAAGACGATCAGCTCGGCCTGTTCGGCTCAACCGCTACGATCGGCAAGCCGGTAGGCTCCGATATCAAGGCCGACAAAAAGACCCTGTTCCGCTTATATCTCTTCGAAAGCGCTTCCGAGGAGGATCGCGAGCGTTTGTCGAAGGTGTTCGGCTCCTCAGAGGTCTCTGAGGCCGATCTTGAGTTCGTGCATGACTGCCTCAAGCGCAATCGGGTCCCGGAGCGTGTTGAGGAGGATGTTGCGCGGCTCAAACAACGGTGTGAGCACATGATCGCGGAGCTTCCGGGAGTCACGCGCAAGGCGCGCGAGCGCCTCACCGCGGTGCTTGAGTACAACCTCACACGCGATCGATAAAGTAGCGGTGTACGGCGGTTTCTTCGGTGAGTTCGGGATGGAAAGACGCGGCAAGGATGCGTTCCTGCCGAACCAGCACCGGTGCGCCCTCGAACTGCGCGAGGATGCGAACCGAGGGGCCGCATGAGCGTACGGCCGGAGCGCGGATAAAGACCGCCGGAATCGGCCGGTTCTCGAGTTCGGGTGCTGCAAGTTCGGTCTCGAAACTCTCGACCTGGCGGCCATACGCGTTACGCTCGATCGCAATCGCGAGCCCTCCGATGTACGGCGTCCGCTCCGTGTCGCGGTGCTCAGGGGCGCTGGTTGTGAGCTCGTCGGCAAGCAAAATCATGCCGGCGCAGGTTCCGAACACCGGCATTCCTTCGTTCATCCGTTGTCGCACACTTTCGATCAGCCCTTCGCGCTCCATCAGCATCCCGATTGTCGTGCTCTCGCCGCCGGGGATGATTAGGCGTTCAACCTCGGCGAGCGCGGCGCGCGTGCGTACCTGCACCGGCTGCGCGCCGAGCGCGCGCAGCGCTTGGGCATGACGCTCAAACGCTCCTTGGAACGCAATAATCCCGACGCGCCTCATCGGTAGTGCTACCAGCCGCGGCCCGCAAGCTTTGCGCCTTCCTCAATTGCTCCGGTTGCGATGCCGCTCATCGAGTCGCCGAGGTCGCGCGATATCTCAACTAAGCGCACGGGGTCTTGGTAGTGCGCCACCGCGTCGACGATTGCACGCGCGCGCTTGACGGGGTCACCCGATTTGAATACACCGGAGCCCACGAAGACCGCTTCGGCGCCGAGCTGCATCATGAGCGCCGCATCGGCGGGAGTTGCGACGCCACCGGCGGAGAAGTTCGGCACCGGCAGCTTTCCGGTAAGCGATACCTCTACGACTAAGTCGTACGGGGCGCCCATCGTCTTGGCCTCGCTCATGAGTTCCTCGCTCGGCAGGTTCGTGAGCCTACGAACTGTGTCGCGAACGGTTCGCAGGTGGCGCACCGCCTCGACGATGTCTCCGGTGCCGGCCTCGCCTTTGGTGCGCACAAGCGCGGCGCCTTCGCCGATGCGGCGGAGTGCCTCGCCGAGATCGCGACAGCCGCAAACGAACGGCGCACGAAAGTTGTGTTTATCGACGTGGAAGCAGTCGTCGGCCGGGGTCAAAACCTCGCTCTCGTCGATAAAGTCTACGCCCAAGGCCTCCAGTATTTGTGCCTCAACGAAGTGACCGATGCGACACTTGGCCATCACCGGGATAGAGACCGCGTTCTGAATCGCGGCGATCATGCCCGGGTCGGACATACGGGCCACGCCGCCGTGGGCGCGGATATCGGCCGGTACGCGCTCAAGAGCCATTACCGCTTGAGCGCCGGCATCGGCGGCTATTTTTGCTTCTTCCACGGTGGTGACATCCATGATCACCCCGCCTTTGAGCATTTCGGCAAGGCCAAGCTTGGTCTTCCAGGTTGCTTTTTGTCGTTCCGACCAGAGTGTTTCGTTCATCTTCGTATTCCTGCTTTGTTAGCGTGTGTGGTTGTTCAGCAAGCTACTCATGATCGACCGCGTAGTCAAGCGGGCGTAGTCAAGCGGGCGGGGGTGTGCTACCTTACCGCTATGGGTATGGGGCTCAAGGACCGCGTGGAGGAGTTATACGAACGCGTTGAAGCGGCCGCGGCGCGCTGCGGCCGGAGCGCCGAGGAGATCGCGGTGGTTGCGGTCAGCAAGACCGTGGCGGCCGAACGTGTTCGCGAGGCCTACGACTGTGGTCTGCGCGTGTTCGGCGAGAGCCGCGTGCAGGAAGCGGTAGAGAAAGCGCCCGAGTTGCCGAAAGATATCGAGTGGCAGTTCATCGGGCATCTCCAGAGCAACAAGGTGAAGTTCCTACCGCAGTTCGCCGACTGGGTGCAGTCGGTAGACCGGGTTGAGATCGCCGAGAAGCTTGCGCGGCGCTATCACGAGCTCGGTCGTACCGTGCAGGTCTTGCTCGAGCTCAATACCTCCGGAGAAGACTCCAAGCACGGGTTCGGCTCTCCGCAGGAGGCGCTCGATGCCGCCTCACAAATCGCTGCGCTCGACGGTGTCGCTCTGCGAGGCGCGATGACGATCGGCCCCTTCACCGACAATGAATCCGAGATCCGCACCGCGTTCGCGGTGCTACGCCGGTTTTTCGAGCAGCTTCAAACGAAGCTCCCCGACGCACGGATCGACACACTCTCGATGGGGATGAGCAACGACTTCGAGTACGCGATAGAGGAGGGCGCTACCATGATTCGCCCGGGCTCGGTCCTGTTCGGCCCCCGTTCAGCGAGGTAGAGCGCGGGTGATGATCAAGCTGAGCGTGGCACGGGGGATCGCGACGCTGCTTCTCGGCCTGTTCTGCGTGGTGCAGCCGGCGGCCGGCCCGAGCGTGTTTGCCTCGAGTGTCGTTGGCCCGAGTGTGGCCGGCTCCGGCATGCCGGAGCGTGGCGTAGCGGAGCGCGGTCCGGCGCCGGCAGCGGCGCTCCTGCGCTACGAGCTCGGCGAGGACGGGTCGCTGCGCTACCGGTTGCTCACCGACCCGGAGCCGTACCGTCCCGATGAGTTCCCTCAGTTCGCGTTATCGTTGCGACGTTTCCAGATCGTTACAATCGGCGTATTCCCGTTTGCACTGTTGTTTAGCGGTCTCGGTTACGAGCTTGGCCGGTTTGGGTACTATAGCGTGCGCGCGGGTGCGCCCGACGGGCGCTACGCACCCCGCCTGTTTGGGTTCGATGCCGGCGCCGAGCCGTTCAGTAACCGCGAGCGCATCGGCGTGGTAACCGCCGCGGTGAGTCTATCGGTGGTCGTGGGGGTTCTGGATTATCTCTTGGGGCGCCGGGAGCGTGCCGCGGAGCCGGATCAGACATGGTAGAGCGGCGCGCGGACCCGCAGGTCATTGAGTTCGAGATCGCCGATCCGCGCTGGGACGGCGAGCGGCTCGACCGCGTCCTCGCCGAGCATACCGGGTTGCCGCGCAATCGCTTCAAGGCGCAGGGGGCAACGCTGTGGTGCGACGATCGGCCGTGCAAGCTGTCGCGCCGGGTACAGCTCGGCTCTCGGGTCGTGGTTGAGTTGCCGGAGCCGGGCCCGTCGGAGCTCATACCGGAAGAGGTTGCGCTCGATATTCTCTATGAGAACGAGCGGGTGCTCGTGATCGACAAACCCGCGGGGTTAGTCGTTCACCCGGGCGCCGGCAACCCACGAGGGACGCTCGCGAACGCGCTGGCGTACCGTCTCGGCTCGGCCGCCGATCGGTTCGAGACGCCGGGGCGCCCCGGAATCGTGCATCGTCTCGACAAAGAGACCTCGGGCGTACTGGTCGCCGCGAAAGACCCCGCCGCGCTCGAGGCCTTGCAGAAGCAGTTCCGTAACCGAACCGCCGAGAAGCAGTATCTCGCGCTCACCGCGGGTGCCCCCCGGCCGCCGCAGGGTGAGGTGCGGGGGTGTATCACGCGAGATCCTGCACACCGCAAGCGCTTCGTGTATCACGCCGAGCGCGGACGCTGCGCACACACGAGCTACCGTACCGTTCGCAGTTTCGGGCCGGAAGGCTTGAGTCTCGTCGCGCTTTGGCCGCGAACCGGCCGCACGCATCAGCTACGCGTGCACCTCAAGCATTTGCGCGCACCGATCATCGGCGACACGCTGTACGGCGGGCCGCGATGCTCCGGGGGCCTGATGCTGCACGCGTTTTCGTTGTCGATTGTGCTGCCGGACGAAGCGCGGCGGCGCCGTTTCCGCGCTCGGTTGCCGCATCGTATGCGCGATCTCATTCACGCCGTGCGCACGACTCCGGACCGTCCGAGCTCCTGAACTCGGTGTTGAACCGGCGCTCGGCTCCGAGCGTTGAGGGTGGGCCGTTCATCGGGAGTATCTCGGTCTCGTCGGCAAACGACGCGGTGGCTTCGCGCAGCGCCGCCGAGATCAACCGGCGCTCGATCTCGGGATGGCCCTCGCCGATGAGGCCGGCCGAAAGCATGGTGCCGGTGAACAGCGCGTTGTCGATGCGATACAGCAGGCTATAGCGCGAGTACTGTTCAAGCGGAACAGCCTCGAGCTCGATCCCCGCCGGAAGAAGGTGCTGCGGATGCTCGATGCTGTGGCTCGCAAACGATAAAACTCGCGGATAACTGCTGTAGATCTCGGCGTCGTATACGCGTTTGAGAGTCCGTACGCCCTCGACGGTACGACGGTTTGGGCTTGTCAGCAGGATCGCGCGCAGATAGTAGCGGTTGTTCTCGATCATCTCGAGCAGCGGAACATCGAGGCCTACCGGGTCGACAAGCAGAGCGTCGCCGGGCCCTTCGGGGCCCACCAGATAGCTGTTGGCGTAATCAGTCCTCGAGTTATGGATGAAAATCTTCATGTCGGCGAAACTCCCCGGAAACCTCCGCGGGACGCTCGAAACGCGCATCTTCGGAGTTAGAGAGGCGAAACGAGACCTCGTGGCGCTCGGTCTCGATCAGGTATACGTT
>SLBH01000260.1 GCA_007126415.1 Spirochaetales bacterium | reverse complement strand
GGAGTAGAAGAGCTCGTGAAGCTCGCAGTGGGGGTGCCGCGCATCCTCAAGGGCCGGTGGATCAATGATCTCGCGACGCCGGAGCGGTCCGAGATCCGCGCCGCTCCCCACTCACCGCCCGCGGCCACGGGCTAAACGCCCACAGCTCCGAGAGCAAGAGACCGCCGAGGATGATCGCGCCGCCCGTGAGCTCAGCCGGCGACAGCGCCTGTCCTCCAACAACGACACCAAAGCCCGCCGCGAAGACCGGCTCGAGCGCGAAGATGATGGTTGCGCGGACCGGTGTGGTGTCTTTCTGGAAGCGGGTCTGGAGGCCAAGCGCGCCGGCGGTGCCGAGTACGCTGAGGTAGAACAGCGCCCAGAGCAGTGCCGCGGTCGGCACGAAGACCGCGTGCTCGAACACTGCGGTTGCGATGCTCGCCGCAACCGCCACGACCGCGAACTGAAGGATTGCCAATGCGCGTGGGTCGCTCTCGCGTGCGTAGCGGTCGAGGTAAACTATATAGAGCGCGAGCGTCACCGCGCTGATGAAGGTGACCGCGTCGCCGAAGTTGAGGCCTCCCGCGGCGGGTGAGCTGAAGATGTAGGTGCCGAAGAACACGATCGCGAGCCCAAGTAGGTTCCCGGCCGAGATCGGCTTACGCGCGATGAAGAACTGCAGCGGCGGGATGAAGATCGCGAACAGGTAGGTGATGAACCCCGACCTCGCCGCGGTGGTGTACTGCAGCCCAACAGTCTGCGCGATATACGCCGCGGTCAGCAACGCGCCGAGCAGCACCGCGTGCCGGACGACGCGGGGTGTAACATGTTTTAGCCGCTCGCGCCACAGCACCGCAACGATCACGGTCGCGATCCAGAACCGCAGCGCGATCAACAGGACCGGCGAGATATCGCCGAGCCCCGCTTGAGTAACGATAAAGGTACCGCCCCAAATCACGGTTACAAGAATCAGAACGAGTTCGGCGCGCAGCGTGATGGAAATCCTCGGGGGCGTCATCGCGCGCCTATTGTAGCAGATTCCGCCGAAGCGCTGCCGGCAGTTCTCGGTGCACGCGCCGCACGCGCCGAGCGCTGCACGCACCGCGCGTGCACTCTGGTGTTTCGGTCGCGAGTGGGATACTATCGAGGGTGATCATGCGGTATTTTCATTCGCTTAGGGTGCGGCCTGGGGTCGAGAGACCGATCGCGGGCTTCGTGTTGGTTGTGGTAGCTATGGTGGCGTTGAGCGTGGTGGCGGTGGGCTGTCGAACGGTGGGGCCGCCTCCGGCGCGCAGCGAGTCCGCGATTGCCGCGTTCCTCGAGCGCTTTGAGGACGGCGAGGCCGGGGAGTTGGCGGCGAGGTCGCAGCGGCCCTTTGTGCTCGATCGCGAGATTCTGCGACTCACTCCCGACCTTGAGCTACTGTGGCGTGGTCTTGCCGATGCCGACCTGGGGTTCGCCGGGGCGCGGATTCGTTCGATTCAGCCGGTGTACGACGACAGCTATCGCGATTTCGCGGATACCCGCGCGATGCGGCGTCACTTCGAGCGTGAGCTGGACGCTGCGACCGCGAGTATTGTCGAGATAGAGACTACGAAGCACGAACGCTACGCGTTGTTGCTGGCGGGTTCGGGCGCCGAGCCTGTACTCTACGGTATGCGCGGTCCGCTCGCGGTGTTGTCTTCTATGCGATCAGGGCGCGTTGATCCGGCGAGCTCCACCGAGCAGACGGTGCCGGAGTCCGACGACGACGCGCCGGCGAACCGTGTGATCGCAAGCGGCGCCGACGAGCTGCGCGAGTTCGCGTTTCCGGGCGGTCGGCTGCGCTTCGGCGCCTATAGCGTTGCCGCAGTAAGCGAGCAACAGTCCAACGACCGGCGCATTCTCAAAGTCACGCCAAGCCTCGGAGAGTTTCGCCTCGAGATCGACGCCGAGGGGGTAGAGGCGGGTGACGGTGAGCCCGCGATCACCGCGGTTGAGCTCGAGCGTTTCGGAAGCACCGTGACGGCGGTGGTAGACGCGCGCGAGCGTCTACCGGGCACCTCGGGCCCGGGTGGTGAGCTGGTGGTGCTCGCGGCGTCCGACGGCGCAACGATCTTTGCGAGCGTTGCGGGCGAGTTTGCAGTGCAAACCGGCGGCCGGCGTACGCGCATCGGGCCGCGTGAAGCGCTCGAGGTGTTGCCGGGCGGGCGCCCCGGCGACCGGCTCCGCTGGATAGGCGAGACGATCGGCTACCGCACCTACGAGCAGGATCGGCGTGAGCGATTCCTCGCGAATCCGGTTGTGGGTCTGCTGCAGTTGCAGCGCGTGATGGCCCGCTACCGTAGCGACGTAGCATCCGGGGGCAGGCAGGCGCCGGCGGCCGGCTTGGCGGCGAAAGCGATGCGCACCTACATGCTGCCGCGCCTGTACGTCGCTATGAAGGTTGAGTTCTTCGAGGCCTTCGAGGAGCCGCAGTATCTCAGCTTCGCGGAGCTGTACCGTGCGGTGACCGACGAGTACGATCTCGGGATAGAGCCGCGCTTGTAACGGCGACGATTGCGGCGTTACAGTGTACGGGAGCTACGCAACGGAGAAACAGCAGATGGCGAACGAGATCAGCTTTCAGGATTTCTCGAAGATCGATATGCGGGTGGGTCGTGTTGTAGAGGCAACCGAGTTTCCCGAGGCGCGAAATCCGGCGTTCCGGTTGCAGATCGATTTCGGCCCCGAGATCGGTATTAAGGAGTCGAGCGCGCAGATCACGAAGCTGTATCGGCCCGAAGGCTTGGTAGGCAGGCAGGTGGTCGCGGTCGTGAACTTTCCGCCGAAACAGATCGGTCCGATGTTGTCGGAGGTGTTGGTTCTCGGCGTTGAGCTCGACGACGGCCGGGTCCCGCTTCTGACGGTGGACCGCGAGGTCCCGGTCGGAAGCCGAGTATCGTAGCACCGGCATCGGTAACTCACCGGCGCGAAAGCGACACCGGCGTGAAGGCGCGCCGAACAGGTAACGATGCGCTATAGGTCGGCCAAGGTCAAAATCGGGATCACCGCGTAGGCGGGCTCCTCGTAGGGATGCGCCTCTATCAGAGCCTCCACCGCCGGCTTCACGAGCTCATCGGTCACCACCAGTTCAACACGCCACTCTTCTTCCTTCTCGAGATTCCCGCGTGACCCGAGGTAGGGGTTTGCACCCTCGAGCGGCCGAAACTGCCCGACGCCCTTCGTCTGCCATGCGCAGGAGTCGTACTCCTCGTACTTCCCGGCGCCTGTTGCGAAGATAGCGCCCTTCACCTCTTCGAGATGGCTCTCAGGTATGTAGAAAATGAGCTGATACATCCCTCCACTGTAGCGGGGATTGTTCGAATCGCGCAACAGCGTGCAGCAACAGCGTGCTCCGCAGGCGTGTTGGGCTGTAGTGCGTTCCGGCGTCCCCCTGACGACCGAAAAAACGGAGCAACCAAAACAAAGCAAATACTTGACAAAACCGCTTTACTTCATCAAATTATGGGGTATACTGATTGAGTAGCTCACGTGGGTTACTTAATCTAAACACTAGGGGAGCTTATG